>JAEUUQ010000420.1 GCA_016787505.1 Saprospiraceae bacterium
GCCGCCTTTTTCGCGGGGGGTGCTGATAATTTTGTCAAAAAGCTCCTGACTGATAAATTGGGGCGTATAAGTAAGGTCCAGTGTTTTCAGATTAGCCACAAAAGCGCGCAGGTGATTGCGCGAGCCTTTAGTCAGTTCCTCGAAAACAGCCAGTATATCCTGGTTGTCGACATCATTTATAGATGTAAGGAGGTCGTTAATATCTACGTCTTCAATTTTGGCGCCGGCTATTAACGCCATCTCGTAGCTTTGCTGGCCTTCGGCGATCAGGACGTCGTAAAGTTGTTGAAGGCCTGCATCCTGGAATTCGCCGGCAGCGTTATCGCCCACGGGATCCGTCAGACCGTATTTATTGATCAGACAGAGCATAGCGTCCATGTGGCGTTGTTCCGCTTTTGAGATATTGTAAAACACCCTTGCGTTCCACTTCTGGTTCATTTCCGTATAAAAATCACGTGCCAGTTTTTCTTCTTCCCTCATGAAGAGGATGGCTTTTGATTCGGTAGAAGACAAGGCTTCAATGGGGAAATAGCCGTTGACACATTTGCATACGGAAGCCGGGTTGTAGTCGTTGGGCCCCCTCATGTCAATGGTGCCGGCTTGTACTTCGTTCATGTCTGCTTCGCAGCTTACAAAAAGCATCGAAAATCCAATAAGCATCGCCAAGCTTAAAGTCCATCTAATGATCCGATTTCTCATGGCTGTAGTTTTTTGTTAACTGAATAATGGTTCATTTAACTTTACTACGCAGCGGGGCGGGGTTTCTTTCACTGAAAGTCAAGGTTTAGTGCATTCGCAGTATAGCGATTGGGTTTAGTGCATACGCAGTTTAGCTAAACCCTAACGCTAAACCCAATCGCTAAACCCGCCAAAGGCGCTAAACCGCTACATCACCCGGTGAAATCGCAGCAGGTGGTCGGGGTGGGATTCATTAAAAAGGCAGAGGATGAGGGTATTTTTTTTTCGGCGGTCGATAGGGAAGAGGATTTTAACGGGATTGTGCACATAGCCGTTGTCTTCAAACAGCAGGATTTGTTTGTTGCGAGTGGGGAGGCGGAACAGCAGCAATTCGCGGGCGTTTTTGGGGATGGGCACGTCGGCGTAACCTTCTTCTTTCAGGAACTGGCGCACCATATCATAGCTGCTTTCCAGGCCGGCGCCGGCAAAAACCGTGCGGTATTCATACCCGTCGCTTTCGCCGCCTAGGTAATCTGATCCTGCTGGAGGGAAGTCTTCGCGCAGTGACATGTGGTGGTTTGATTATCAGAGCAAAAGTATGAAAAATCCGTTGTCGGTTGTCGGTTATGGGTTGTGGGTTATGGGTTATGGGTTGTCGGTTATGAGTTGGCAAATATACCCATAAACTCACAACTCACAACCCACAACCCACAACTCACAACCGCAACAACTCCAGCACCGCGGCCGTCATCGTCATCACCCCGGTTTTAATAGTGGCTTCGGGTAGGGGAGCAAACGTAGAGCTGTGCAGAGAAGGGAAGGGAGCCTCACCCCGGTTTGCGGCGGCCAGTTGGGTGGGGTCGATAGCGCCGAGCCAATACAGCATCACCGGTACTTTGTGGGTAGTGCGACCAAAGCGTCCGAAATCCTCGCCCGTCATCACCTGAGGCACCTCGCGTACCTTCTCTTCGCCCAGCAAGCGTTTGAAAACGCCGTTGATGCGTTCCGTCAAGGCGGGATCGTTATAAAGAGAGGGCGTGGACTCGTCTCTCACCACTACTTTGGGGTACATATCTTCGGTGAGCCCGGCGGAAGCGGCTACTCCGCGGCAGATACGCTGAATTTTGTCGATCATGGCATTGCGCACCTCGTCGGAATAAGAGCGCAGCGTAAGCTCCATTTTCACTTCGTTGGGTATCACATTGCCCTTATTGCCGCCGTGGATAGAGCCTACCGTCAGTACGGCGGGTTCTGTGGGGATAATTTCCCTGCTCACGATAGTTTGAAAATCCAGGATGAGGCGAGCAGCGAGCACCACGGGGTCAATAGTAGTATGCGGCGAAGCGCCGTGGCCGCCGCGGCCGTAGACGGTGATATCCAGCATATCCACGTTGGCCATCATATAGCCTTTGCAAATGCCCACTTCGCCGGCGGGAAGCCCGGCGCTTACGTGAATAGCGAGGGCATAATCCGGCTTGGGAAATTTCTCGTATAAACCGTCGGCCAGCATAGCTTTGGCGCCGCCGCTGCGTTCTTCGGCGGGCTGGGCGATCATCACCAGCGTGCCTTTCCATTGTTTTTTGAGGGTGGCCAGTGCGCGGGCCGTACCTACCCAGGCCGTCATGTGCACATCGTGGCCGCAGGCATGCATTACGCCCACCGTGCGCCCCGCCTCATCGGTTGTCGTTGCCTTGCTGGCGTAGGGTTTGCCGGTTTCTTCTGCAACGGGCAGCGCGTCCATGTCGGCCCTGACGAGCACCGTAGGGCCGGCGCCGTTGCGAAGTACGCCTACCACGCCGTAGCCGCCCACTTTTTCGTTGACTTCAAAGCCCAGTTGCCGCAATTCTGCGGCCATACGAGTAGAAGTTTCTTTTTCATAAAAAGACAACTCGGGATGCTGGTGCAAGTGCAGGTAAAGCGA
>JAEUUQ010000457.1 GCA_016787505.1 Saprospiraceae bacterium
GGGATCAGCCATTCAATAAGGGATACCAATAGGGCAGTAATTTTGAGCATCCCCGGCGGGATAGCCAGCGGTTTGCGGATCCCGGTAATTTCCTCTGCTATCTGCATAGCTTCAGTAAGCGTGTGCGTGGGGCCGCAAATAATATACGTTGTGCCCGGTTGCGATTTCTCCATAGCCAGGATGTGGGCTTCGGCGATGTCATCCACATGCGCCCAGCTATAACCTGCCTTTTGAGGTATCACCGGCAACTTTTTTTGCAGATATAGCCGAAGGGCTTCATCACTCATACTGGTGCCGTCGGGGCCATAAATTAATCCCGGCATGAGGATTACCAGCGGTAGGCCTTCCTTGATAAATTGAAGCGCGACATCGTGAGCGGCGGCTTTCGTGCGGTCGTATTCGCTGATATGCGTGCCGGTAAAGTGATAGGACTCGTCGCGCTGGGCGCCAAGTGTGTCCGAGTTGATCGCTAGTGTGCTGGTATAAACCCCTTTAGCGATATGCAACTCCTTCATCAGTTCGAGCACATGGCGGGTGCCTTCCACATTGATTTGCCAACCTGGTTTTTTATCCTTCACCCCCACTTTATACCAGCCTGCCACGTGGAATACGCCGTCGCAACCCGTCATAGGCTGCCGCATGCTTTCTTTGTCGGTCACGTCGCCTTTTGTTACAGTTACGCCCATGTCTACTAACGCCTGTGCTTTTTGAGGATTGCGTACTACCGCCACTACTTCGTGATTGCGGTCGCGCAGCATTTTTGCCAGTCTGTTGCCTACAAATCCCGTGGCGCCGGTGAGGAAGTATTTCATATTGAAGTTGAGTTTTATGAACAGGTGAACAGGTGAAGGTGTAAAAAAGTTGGGACATTTATATCTTATACACCTCAAAACCCCTTATCTTGAATTTGTTTTTCCCGTCTTTATGAAAACCTGCCCTTAGTTGTTATACCACTGATTTTACTGGCCAAAAAACAAAGTGAAAATGAAAGAGGATTTCTTGCACTACCTCTGGCGTACGCGCCGTTTTGACCTGTCTGACCTGTATGCTACTGATGGTCGCCCGCTGTTAATAGTCGAGCCCGGGGAATACAACCGGCATGCCGGCCCCGACTTCCTGCACGCCCGCGTGCGCATAGACGATACCCTGTGGGCCGGCAATGTAGAAATGCACCTGCGCGCTTCGGAGTGGCTCCAGCACGGCCACCAGCACGATGCGGCTTATGACAACGTCATCTTGCACGTAGTACTGGAGGAAGACAAACCCATCTTCAGAGCCAACGGCGAACGCATCGCCTGCCTGGAACTCAAACGGAGAATTCCGCCACGACTGAGCGGGACGTATCTGCAATTGCTGCACGCCGAAAATTGGATACCCTGCCAGCGGCATTTTGGAGAGGTTGACAATACTACCAAAATGCTTTGGCTCGATCGACTGTTGGTAGAACGCCTCGAGGAAAAAACCGAACGACTGGCAGCAAGGCTGGAAGCAGCTACTTACGATTGGGAAGAAGTGTTTTACCAGTCCCTGGCCGCCAATTTCGGCACAAATATCAACGCAGCGCCTTTCGATGTGCTGGCTAGGTCGCTGCCGCTCAAGTTGCTATCGAAACACCGCAATAGCCTGCTGCAGATCGAAGCCCTTATTTTCGGGCAAGCCGGCATGCTCGACGAGACTTTTGCCGACGAGTATCCCCGCCGACTCAGCGAAGAGTATCGTTTTTTGAAAAAAAAATACAAACTAACGCCCATAGAACCGGCTATGTGGAAATTTCTGCGCCTGCGACCCGCCAATTTTCCAACGGTCAGACTGGCGCAATTGTCGGCGCTGCTCTTCGGCGGAGAACACCTGTTTAGCAAAACCCTGGCTGCTGCGGATTTTCGAGAGATCGAACGCCTGTTCGACTTGCGGGTGTCGCTATATTGGCTCGACCACTACGTGTTCGATAAACCTTCTATTCGTCGCCCTAAACCACTTGGGCATGATGCCATCCATCTCATTACTGCCAATACGATTGTACCTTTTCTGTTTTTATACGGCGCCCACAAACACGAAGAACGCTACAAAGAAAAGGCCCTGCAATTGCTGGAAGCCCTGCCCGCCGAAGCCAACCACGTGATGGACGGCTGGAAAAAGTTGGACTGTATAGCCAGAAATGCTTATCAATCACAGGCGCTTTTGCAACTCAAACAGAAATATTGCGACCGCAAACGCTGCCTGGAATGTGCTATCGGGAATGCCATAATGAAGTAAGCGCTGGAATATGCACACTAAACTACCGCCCGATAAAACTGCTCAATATTTTCCTGGTCGCCGCTTATGAATACTAAATCGTTTTGAATCAATTTTTCATCCGGGGATACGGACTCAATCATTTTACCCTTTCTCAATATGGCTAATATATTAATACCAAAATTCTTTCTTACATCAACCTCGGAGATAGTCTTCCCTATTATATCTCCGCTATCGACCATAAGTCGTACACAGGTTATTTTGAAATCGGGTATTCTTGTTGACGAAATAGTTCTGGGCAATTTGTTGGGTGATCGGAATAGCTTGTAGTCATCTGCCCTAATGGTGTCAATAAAGTTTTCAATTTCATCCATTGGTACCAGATAA
>JAEUUQ010000471.1 GCA_016787505.1 Saprospiraceae bacterium
CGGCAATCGGAATGGGGATAAAGCTGGCGCCCATCGACCACAAAACGTGATTGCGCACGATAGTTTCGGCGTGTCTGGTTTTTTCTTGATTCTGATTAGACGACATAAACGTTTGCTTTAAACGGCTGGTGGCCAGGTCAACAAGATCTTTTTTCATAGGTTGTCACGCAATTTCACACAAATATAATTACCTGGCTGCGCGCTGGTGGTATTTTCTCGACCACAGAGGCCGAAATACAGACCAGCGCGCAGCGGGCGGCTATTTGACGCTTATTCTCACGCCTTCCGAGTGGCTGCTGAATTCGGGTGCATACATACACTGGATGGTGGACACGCCGTTGGAGAAATCGCCGCGATGGCTCACCCGCAGAGGATATTCAAACACATAAGTTCCTTTGCGCAAATACTCAAAAAAGAAGTTCGTAGACACATCGCGGGTGCTTTCGTAGTAGCCCAGCCCATCCTGCCATTTGTATTGGCTGATCACATTGACAGGTTCGAGTCCGCTGGCGCGCATATCCTTCATATGCACGTATTCCATATCGCGATCTACCCGCAGTTCGATGCGCACAATGAGCTTATCGCCGGGCTTGAGGTTTTGGGCTTCGACAGCCTGGAGTTTGGGGCCGGTGTCGGAATTGACCTCTTTGAACAGCTTTTTCTGCATGCGCAAGGGGGTATCTTCATATCTCTTGATCTTGTCGAGCTGCTCGAAATATTGCCAGTATACGGCGCCCCAGGCGATCGACTTATTGGGGTTTTTGATCTTGATCTCTGCCATTTTCTTGTTGACTTCCTTGCCGTCCCAGGCGATTCCGAAGTAACCGGTGCCGGCCTCGGCGCTTCCCAACGCGGCTTTGAGCTTGGGCTCGTAGGCGCTTTTTTTCATATCGGGGAAGCTCACTGCCAGGGGTTGGTCTTCTGTGAGCCAGTTTTCGCCGTTGGCAAGCAGGGCGTACACGGCGGAAGCGGTGGCTTTGGTCGTTTTCCAGTGGTTGGTTTGTTTATTTTTTAATAACCAAACTTTCAGATCGTCGACAGCCTTGTCGTCTTTAGTTACCTCGGCAAACACCTCAACCATCAGCGCCTGGGTTTCGACGGGCAGTTGGTACCAGAAATACCCGCGGTCCGATTTCCAATACATGCCCAGTTCGGGGTGGCGCAGGGCGCGTTCATTCAGGGAGGCGACGATACGCTTTGCTGTTTCCTTTTTGTCGCTGCGGTTCAGCGCAAGCGCCAACAGGCCTTGTTGGTAGAGCCCTTTTTGGAGCCAGTATTTTTCGGCCTGACCGCGGTAATAATCCACTATGCGGCGCATATCTTTATCCTTTTCCTGAAAGGGATACAGCGAAGTAGTATACAGGTAGTGGATGATCAGCTCGTCGAGGTGGTCGTCTTCCCATTTGGTATAGCCTTTTTTCACGCTGTTTTCCAGTTCCTCGTAATGCTGTCTTACGCGGCTTTTCACATAGGCGAAACCTTTGTCGACAAACTGGCGGATGGCGGGGTCTTCCTGCACGTCTTCGATGCCGAGGTGGTGGAGGTGGCCGAAACCTTCGAGGATATACTGGGTGATATACCAGTTGTCGGGGCCGCCGGGGAACCAGGGCACGGAGCCGCCTTCGGACTGGCGCTCGGTGAGTTTGGCCAGGGAAACGGCTCTTTCCTGGCTCATTTTATTTAAATCAAACAACAAACCGATATTTTTCTTCTGCTGCGCTTCCTGCTGGGCTGCCAATACCCAGGGTGTTTCTTCGAGCAGGGCCGATTTGAGCTCCTGGTTTTTGGCCAGATTGCTTTCGAGTGCGGGCGTGTTTTTCCAGCTTTCGAAAACCGTTTTAATCTTAGGATAGCGGTTGGCTATCGAGCTTGCCAGCGCGTTGGCATAGTAGCGGTTGAAGATTTGCTCGGTGCACTCGTAGGGGTATTCCATGAGGTACGGCAAGGCCTGTACGGCATACCAGGCCGGATTCGAAGTAAATTCGAGGGCATAACGCTGGTGTTGCAGGGTTTTTGACTCGTCGGCCTGCTTGAGGCGTTCGAAGTGGAAAGTTTTGGTTTCTTTGCCTCTCACCGGCAAAGGCAGCGTTTCGGTTACAAGCATGCGGTTGGTGAGTACCGGCAGGGCATTTTCTTCACCATCGGAGAATTGTCCGGCGGTGGCTGTCACGCGCCAGGTCAGGGCTTGCGCTTGTCCGACGGGGATATTCAGTCGCCAGTTGGCGGCTGCCGACTGGCCGGCCTGGGCGGTAAAGGGCGCCTCTGCCTGGGTAAGTCCGAAGGCTTTATCGACGGGCTGCATAGTGAGCGCGTCGAAGAGCTCCAATTTGACCGTCCCTGCGAGCGGCCCCCCGGAGAGGTTGGATACTTTTGTGCTAAACCAAAACTCGTCGCCTTCGCGCACAAAGCGGGGCGCATTGGGCAGCACCATCAATTCTTTTTGGGTCACTACTTCTTTTGCGTCAAGCGCAAATTTGAGGTCGGTGGTATGCGCCAAAGTCAGCAATTTCCAGCGCGTGAGGGCTTCATTCATGGTAAAGCGAAGCACCACGTTGCCCTCTGCATCGGTGAGCAGATCGGGCATGAAGAATACCGTTTCTTTGAGGTTGCGGCGCACCTGCACGGGTGGCGCAGGTGGGTTTACCGGTGGAGCTCCTTGCTCCTCTTGGTCAGCGCCGGGTGGCGGCGGAGGTGGCGCGGGAGGAGCACCGGCAGCCGTAGCTGTTTCCTGAGCCATAGAGAATTGTAGATCTTCCGAACGCGCCGGCGCAGCCGAATCGGCCATCGCTTTATACATCATCCTGGGGCGGCCCATTCCGCCGGGGTAAAATCCGAACCAGTTCAAATAGGGGTAACTACGAACAGGCGTTTCTTTATACCGTCGGCGCAGCGGTTCATTCGATCTGCCTGAACGCGGCCCAAAGGCGATAGGGTTCCAGCTCGATTGCGCGTAGCCGATTGACGGATAAGGATCGAAAAACCAGTTGTGTTCAATAAACTGGTCGAGCGAAGCGTCGTACATGGCGGCGACCATCTCGGCCGCGACACGTTCGCCATCGGGGCCGCTGATTTTGATGCGCCACTCTTCCGACTGGCCGGGTTTGAGCTTATCGCGGAAAGTGCTATAGCTGATTTTCAGCGCTTTATTCGACCAGGGCACGGTAATTATTTCCGTATAAATATTCGTGCGGTTGTGTTGTACCGATACCAGGTGCAGCATCAGGTTGCCGCGGTCGGCTTCGGTGATGGTCTGTTGCCATTCCGCGTAGCGGTCTACATGGAGCCAGCCCGATTTCAGGATTTTGCCCTGGCGTTCGAGTTCGTAGTAGTAATGGCGCGGGCCGTTATTTACCGACAGGAATAAAGAAGCCTGTTCGCCGGGTTGATAAGTTTTATTCGACCATTGGCGGATGTTGCTGATGGCATCGGGGATGCGGCGCGCCTGGGGTTCGAGCAGGGCAAAATATTTCGTCGTTTCGATAAGATTGCCGGCGGAGTCATTTGTTTTTAAACTAACCAAATAATACCCTACCGGAAAAGCGCTCATATTGACGCGCAGGTCGTAGGCGCCATTGCTATTGACAGGCTGTGTAAATACGCGCTCCAGGCGTGACCAGTGGGTAATATCGTCTTCATATTGATAAGCCAGCAGCGGGAAATAGCGCTGGTACTCCTCGCGGTTCAGCACGTATTGATCGGGCGCCTCCCAATAGCGATCAATAAAGGGATGCGTGGGCGATTGCAGGCGGAATATTTCAACAGTAGCTTGTGATTGCTGGAGAGTGCCATCGAGGTTAGTAATGCTTACCGGGAACACCACCGTGCTGCTTTGTTCCAATTGCGGCGGCACTGCAATATCGGCTCTGAGCCCCACGTAAGCCAGTTGGTAGGTGCGTTCTGCCGATCGGGTTTCGCCGTTAATATCGACTACGTCGGCATACACCGTAAAGGCAAAAGCCGGATTGCGGCTGCGGTCGGCGCTGCGGTCGGGCAAAGCCTGGAATGGAATAACAAACTTGCCTTCGGCGTCGGTAGTCGTTTCACCGCCGGCAATTTCCATAGCGGGGCTCTGGCCGTAGGGCGGCATAATTTTAGCGCCTCCCCACCAGGGCAACCAGGGGTAGCGCACCTCGCGCACTACGCGGTAAGTTACTTTGGCGCCGTCTACTGCGCTGCCTGCGAAAGCGAGGGCTTTGCCCGTCACATTCACCTTGTCGCCCAGGCGCACATCGCCGGCGAGGCTATCGATGAGCGTTTCAAAGCGGGGGCGTTTGTATTCTTCTACCTGGAACCCGTGGTTTGTCTCGCCGGCGCTGGAGCGCAGGTACATCGTTCCCAGCAGGCCGCCGGTAGGCGTGGTAAAGGCGCCGTTGACCGTACCGTATTGATTGGTGGTGAGTTCCAGCTTGGTAGTTTCCTGCATATTGGCATCGAGCAGCGTGATCGTCACCTTTTCTCCTTTGACGATGGCGGGTACGCCGTTGGCGTCATTTTTTAAAATAATAGCTTTAAAAAACAGCTGCTGTCCCGGCCTGTAAATCGCCCGGTCGAGGAAAAAATGCGTGATTAGCTGCACCTGGGGTTGGTAATAGCCCGAATAGCTATAAAAGCCTTCCAGGGGAAAAAGCACGTCGCCGCCTTTAGAAAATTTGACGCGATAGCTGTCATTTTTTATTGGCGAGATAAATTTGCCGTCGTTATCCGAAATGGCTTGTCCGACTTTATCGTACAATACTTTGCGTTGTTTATTATCGTACCGGCTCTTATAAAATTCTGCCAATACGCCGGGCATTGGCGCGCCGGTTTGCCTGTCTGTGGTTAAGAAATAGGATTCTTCCAGGCCGCCCTGCTGTTTGAGCGCTGCGATATTGGACACATTGGTATACAGGAAAGCCACGCGTCCTGTTTTGTTATTAAACTTGGCATTATCGGAAGCAATTACGGCATACAAACCCAACGACAAAGGTGGAATGGCCAGTTCGAGGCTGTGGGGTTGAAAATCGGAAGTAGAAGGCAGGTTGGCCGACCATTGGTGGATGGCTTTCCGCTTATTAAGCTGGTTGAACATTTTGTCGAAATCCCAGGATTCGATTTCCTGCTGTTCGGCTTCTGCGATTTTCACCACCTTCACATACACCTTTTCGATATTC
>JAEUUQ010000479.1 GCA_016787505.1 Saprospiraceae bacterium
GACCGCTACGCGGGACTGTATTTGCCCCTGCTCCAACAAACGCTGGCATCTATCGATGAGGAGGCCGACTGGCAGCAGGTACTTGCCTTTACCAACTCTGCTGCGGAAGAGCATGTAAATATTTTGGAAGGTTTTGTGCCCGTTTCGAAAGAAAAGGCATTGGTGGAAGCTTGTGAGAAAAGAAAGATACTCTTCTTAGCCGACCGGCCTGCTGCGGACGAAACCCCGCCGATATTGCTCGAAAACAAACAGTTCAGCAAGTTATTTGAGCCCATCGGCGGCTTGTATTCGTTGCCCGATTACGGCGAACTCGACCTCACGCCCTTTTTTGCGCCCTTTTTTATGATGTTTTTCGGTTTTTGCCTCGGCGATGCCGGCTACGGCCTGGTATTGTTGCTGTTTGCCACCTGGTATAAGCGAAAGGCAGGCAAAGACATGCGCCCCATTCTCACCTTGGGGCAGTATCTGAGTGCTTCCACCATATTTTTTGGACTACTGGGCGGAACGGTATTCGGACTAAGCCTGCTGGGCAAGGAGTATTCGTGGTTGGGTAAGATCCAGGAGTTCATGCTGGATAGCAACCAAATCTTTACCCTGTCATTAGCTTTGGGGGTGGTGCAAATTCTCTTTGGACTTCTCCTTCAGGGAATCAATCGCATGCGGCAATCGGGGTTCCTCTCGTCGCTGCCGCCATTTGGCTGGATCGTCTTGTTGGTAAGTCTCTTGGATATCGGTTATTTGAAGATGGCCGGTACTATTACAACCTATACTTCCTGGCTGGGAGTTGCCATGATCATGTTTTTCAGCGATATGCAATTGGGTATTCTAGGCCGCATCGGCAAGGGCTTGTGGGATTTGTACGGCATCACCGGTTTTTTTGGCGATTTGCTCAGTTATATCCGACTTTTCGCCCTGGGCATGTCTGGCGCCATATTAGGATTTGTGGTCAACACGATCTCACTCCAGATCAAAGACAGCATTCCTATCTTGGGGCCCATATTATTCGTCTTATTCCTGATCGTCGGCCATGGCGCCAATATGATGCTGGCCATGCTGGGTTCATTTGTGCACCCCATGCGTCTGACTTTTGTCGAATTTTATAAAAATGCCGGCTTCGCGGGGGGCGGCAAGGCGTACGCGCCATTTTCCCGCAGAAAACAAGATACGAAACAACAAAACGCAACGTAAATGGGCACTTCTTTGATTCTGGCTTATATAGGCCTGGGTTTAATGGTAGGATTGTCGGGGGTTGGCAGCGCTATCGGCGTTTCTATCGGCGGTAATGCGACAATCGGCGCTTTAAAGAAAAACGACAGCGCATTCGGCAATTACATGTTGTTGAGCGCCTTGCCGGGTACGCAGGGTTTGTACGGCTTTGCCGGATTTTTCATTGTCAACAGCTCGGGTGTGATCGGCCCTGAGATGACCATGTTGCAAGGCATGGCGGTTTTGGCAGCGGGATTTATCCTGGGTTTAGTAGGCCTTATTTCGGCCATCCAACAGGGCAAAGTATGCGCCAACGGCATTGCGGGTATCGGCGCCGGTTACGACGTATTCGGCAAGACCATGGTATTGGCCGTATTCCCCGAATTATATGCTATCGTAGCCTTTGCTACCACCTTCTTGATTAGCTCGGGCTTGTAAGCCGATTGTTTTTCGCCGGCTTCTGTGCATATTGAGTAATAAAATTTTACATTTGGTTATTCAACATGCCTTGTATGAAGCCGGTCGCAATAGCAATTATTACCTTTGGGGAAACTTTACCCTTAAGTGTGCAAACCAATGCCAACGAACAGGGCAACGGCAATACCCTGGCTATGGCCGCCGCCGGGCCTGTTACGCCTACCAATTTTAACCTACTACCTGTCGACAACGGCTTTCAAGTGTCTTTCGAAGATACCTACGACTACGGCGTGTATCGCGTGGGCGTGCGCACCTTTTCGAGCCACGACTGGGATACCGTGTACACCATTTACCAAACAACTGATTCCATCTATGGCCTACCCCCTGGCCTCATCTATGTCGTATCGGTGGCATCCGTTGATGCAAATGGAGTAGAAAGTCTTTTTTCTATTGAGAAATTTGATAATTTTACTACCGATACCGAAGAGGCGCTGCAGGAGCAAAAGAATATAGAATTGCTCCAGAATCATCCCAACCCCTTCGACGAGGCCACCGTCATCAGCGTATTTGTCACACAAGCGATAAGCCACCAGGAGGCAATTATTGTTGTCTATTCCATGCAGGGAAAAGAACTGGCCCGTCTGCCCATTGCCTTACAACCCGGCTTAAACGAAGTGTTGTACGACTACAACCATCACAATTACGTACCCGGCGCCTATGCCTACAGCCTCGTCATCGATGGTCAGGTTATAGCTACCCGGCAAATGGTTTACGCCTATTGACTTGATTTGCTTATGAAACTAACACCAACAAGCGCTTTTCTGCTATTACTCCTGCTGCTGGCCTGCCAGGCCTGCCAAACCACCCACTACTTTCTGGTGCGCCATGCCGAAAAACGCGATAGCAGCCCCGATACGCCCCTCTCTGAGGTGGGTTGGGATAGGGCGCTATCTCTTCGCAATCAATTGATCGGCAAGAGAATAGATGCCATATTTTCTTCGAATTATACGCGTACCCGCCAAACGGCGCAGCCGCTTGCCGATGCATTGTCAACGCCGCTGTCGATTTATCAACCCGACACCACCGGATCACTGGCAACAGTATTGAAAAAAATGAACGGCAAAAACGTACTGGTGGTGGGTCATTCCAACACGATACCCCCCCTGGTTGCCGGACTTAGCGGCGAAACGGTCTCGATTGCCGACAACGACTACGACAACCTGTTTGTCGTGCGCGTAAGACGTACCTTGCTGGGGCAAAAAATTGACCTAACAAAAACCACCTACGGCAAACCATCTCCATAATAATCCACTAGCGGGCATAGACCGCTTTTACCCAATTATTTTATTCACCTAACCGACTTAAATAATGAAATCACACCTGCTGTTAAGTTGTTTGACGCTGCTGTCGCTGAGGCTGAGCGCCCAGGAAGCAGCATTATGGCTGCGCTACCCAGCCATCTCCCCTGATGGCAAAACCATCGTGTTCTCCTACAAAGGCGATCTGTACAAAGTTGCCGCTGATGGCGGCGCTGCCTCACCGCTGACTTTGCACGAAGGCCACGACGCCATGCCCGTGTGGTCGCCCGACGGCAAAACCATCGCCTTCGGCTCTGATCGCTACGGCAATTACGACGTATTTGTGATGCCCGCCGCCGGTGGCGCCGCCACGCGACTCACCTATCACTCCTCGGGGGATATGCCTTCGGACTTTAGTCCCGACGGCCAATACGTGATCTTTACCTCCTCGCGCCTCGATGCGGCGGCCAACCAGCAATTCCCCTCCGGCGTATTGCCCGAGTTGTACCGCGTGCCGGTGAAAGGCGGTCGCGAAAAACAGGTGATCACCACGCCCGCCGAGATGACGCGCTACAACAAAAAAGGCAGCGCCATTGTCTACCACGATCGCAAAGGCTACGAAGATGAATTCAGAAAACACCACACTTCTTCGGTGACGCGCGACGTATGGATGTATGATTTTAATAAAAAAGAATATACCCAGCTTTCCACCTTTGCCGGCGAAGACCGCAACCCTGTCTTCGCACCCAATCAGGAAGATATTTACTACCTGAGCGAAGAAAAGGGCAGTTTTAATATTTTTAAAATGAATATCAAAACGCCCGGCAAGAGTACCCAACTCACTACCTACGACAAACACCCGGTGCGCTACCTGACGTCGAGCAGCGACGGGGTTATGTGCTTTTCTTTTAATGGCGAACTCTACACCATGCGCGAAGGCCAAAAACCGGAGCGCATCACGGTATTCATCGCCACCGACGCGCGTTATAACCCCGAAAAAATTGAAAAGATCAGCGGCAACGCCTCCGAATTTGCCCTTTCGCCCAACGGCAAAGAAGTAGCCTTTATCGTTCGCGGCGAAGTATTTGCCAGCTCGGTAGACAAAGGCACTACCCGCCGCATCACCAATACGCCCGAGCAGGAACGTACGCTCAGCTTTAGTCCCGACGGCCGCTCGCTGCTGTACGCCAGCGAACGCAAAGGTAGCTGGAACGTTTATCGCACCAACCTGGCCCGCACCGAAGAGGGCTTTTTCTTCAACGCCACGCTGCTCAAAGAAGAAGCAGTGATAGCCACCGCTGCCGAAGAATTCCAGCCGGCCTGGTCGCCCGACGGCAAAGAAGTGGCCTATCTCGAAGAGCGCACTATACTCAAGGTTGTCAATACTGAAACGAAAAAAGTGCGCGAGATCATGGGCGCCGATAAAAACTACTCCTACTCCGATGGCGACCAATGGTACGAATGGTCGCCCGACGGGAAGTGGTTCCTGGTCAACTTCCTCCAAAACCAGCAGTGGATCAGCCAGGCCGGGCTTGTAAGCGCTGCCGGCGGCCAGCCCATCACCAACCTCACCCAAAGCGGCTACAACAACAATAACCCCCGCTGGATGATGGACGGCAAAATGATGCTCTGGTTTTCCGACCGCGACGGCATGAAAAACGACGCCAGTTGGGGCGGCGAATACGATGTGTACGGCATGTTTTTTAACCAGGAAGACTATGACCGCTTTAAGCTGAGTAAGGAAGATTTTGATTTATTAAAAGAAAAGGAAAAAGAAGAAGAGGGCAAAAAGAAAGAGAACGGCGAGAAAAAAGAGGAAGCGAAAAAAGACGAGGTCAAAAAATTGCCCGATCCGATCAAAATAGACCTCAAAGGCATCGAAGACCGCAAGCTGCGCCTCACGATGCACTCTTCGCGGCTCAACGACGCCATTATGTCGAAAGACGGCGAAAAACTATTTTACTTAGCCCGCTTTGAAAAAGGCTTCGACTTGTGGCAAACTGAACTTCGCACCAGGGAAACCAAAACCCTGGTCAAACTCGGCGCTGATAACGCCGGCGGGCTCACGCTCGACAAAGAAGGCAAAAACCTGTTTTTCGTCGCCGACGGAAGTATAGTCAAAGTGGAAATCGAAGGTGGCAAACGCAGCAACGTGGGCATCAACGGTGAAATGGTGCTCAACGAAGCCGTAGAACGCGCCCACCTCTTCGAACACGCCTGGCGCCAGGTGCAGAAGAAGTTTTATAAAATAGACCTTCATGACGTCACCTGGGAAGAATACCGCGACAACTACGTCCGTTTCCTGCCCCACGTGGATAACAACCGCGATTTTGCCGAGATGCTCAGCGAAATGCTCGGCGAACTCAACGCCTCTCACACCGGCGCCCGCTGGCGCCCCAACGTGGAAACCGGCGACAAAACAGCCGCCCTGGGCGTTTTCTACGACGAGTCGTATACCGGCAACGGCCTCAAAGTACTGGAAGTGATGGACAAAAGTCCGGCCGCCAAAAGCGACACCAAAATCAAACCCGGGGTAATCATCGAAAAAATCGACGGCCAGGAAATCACCCCCGAAACGAATTATTACAGTCTGCTCAACCGCAAGGAAGGCCAGAATACGCTGCTGTCGCTCTTCAATCCCGCCGACGGACAACGCTGGGAAACGGTGATAAAGCCCATATCACAGGGCGAAGAAAATGAACTGCGCTATCAGCGCTGGGTAGACCGCTGCCGCTTCCTGGTCGACAGCCTCTCGGGCGGCACGATCGGCTATGTACACGTACGCGGTATGAACGACCAAAGCTACCGCACCGTTTACGAAGAAGCACTGGGCAAAAACGCCGGCAAAGAAGCGCTGGTAGTGGATACCCGCTTCAATGGCGGCGGCTGGCTGCACGACGATCTCGCTACTTTCCTCAGCGGCAAAAAGTATATGACGATGATGCCCCGCGAGCAAAACCTGGGCTCAGAACCCCAGTTTAAATGGTATAAGCCCTCTATCGTGGTGATGAGCGAAAGCAACTACTCCGACGCCCATATGTTCCCCTATACGTACAAAGCGCTCGAAATCGGTAAACTGGTAGGTATGCCCGTGCCCGGTACCGGCACCGCCGTGTGGTGGGAGACGATGCAAAACGGCGTAGTATTCGGCATTCCGCAAGTGGGCATGGTGGGCAACGACGGCGCCTATCTCGAAAATACGCAGTTGGAGCCCGATATCAAGACTCCCAACGACCCAGGCGCCGTGAGCAAAGGCCGCGACCAGCAACTGGAAGCCGCGGTGAAGGAACTGAAAAAGACGATTAAACCTTGATTTTATTTACAGAGTTGCACAGAGTTACACAGAGGAAACACAGAGTAGAACTGACTCTGCGAGAACTCTGTGTAACTCTGTGTAACTCTGTGTCACTCTGTGGTTTAAAAAAACATGTATGAAACAATGCCTCCTACTCTTGACCCTGCTAACCCTGTGGGCCGGCTGCAAAAAGCCCGAAAGCAAACCCGCTGACATGAAACTCTTCATCGGTACCTACACCAAAAAAGAAGGCCACGTAGACGGCAAGGCCGAGGGGGTGTACCAATACCGAATGGATGCGCTGAACGGGGAGCTGAGCCAGGTGGGCGTTATCACCGGACTTGTCAACCCCTCGTTTATCACGGCTTCCCCCGACGGCCACTACCTCTATGCCGTAGAAGAAACCGGC
>JAEUUQ010000486.1 GCA_016787505.1 Saprospiraceae bacterium
GCCGCGGGAGAGCCGTTGTCGGCGGGCAATTCAAACCATTCGGCCAGGGTGCGGATATCTTCAGCCTGGTCGAAAAGCGGGTGGCCCAATTGGATGGCGGCGACAAGTTCTTTTGCTTGGGCAGGGGTGCGGGCTATGACGTGAGAGGCCAGTGCCAGACTGGCTTCGGCTATACCTGGGTTTTGCTGCACAAATGCTTCCAACTGCGCCAGGGCTTCGGGATTTTCGCCGTTTTCCAGCGCTGCCAGTATTTGAGCCAGGCCGTCTTTGCTGCTATTGGGCAGGTGTTCTTCCAGCCAGCGCTCGATGGCCGTCTTGGGGATGGCGCCTACAAATTCGCCTGTCACCTGACCTTTATAAAACATCTTTACATTGGGGATACTAAACACATCGTATCGTTCGCCCAACTCAGGGTGTTCTTCCGTATTCACCTTCACCAGTTCCCACTTACCCTGCTGCGCCGCTGCTAATTGTTCGATCACAGGGCCTAATATGCGGCAGGGGCCGCACCAGGGCGCCCAAAAGTCGACTACAACCGGTATTTCCTGGCTTCTCGCCAACACGTCTTGTTCAAATTGCATAACCTTTATCGGATTTCGGAATTCGGATTTCGGAATTCGGATTTCGGAATTCGGATTTATCCTGGAAAAAATCCGCAATCCGCAATCCAAAATCCAAAATTATCAATAGGGGGTAACCCTTATTATTTACATCATCATAATGGAAAAAGTTTCAAAATTCACCAATACTTTCCATTATGAAAAAAATCATTACCGTACTGTTGTTGTGTTTTTCGGCGGTTTACCTGACCGCCCAGGAAGAAACGCTTTTTGGCGACCTCCACGTGGTGGGCGCATTCGGTGCGCCGATCATAGAAGTTGGCGCTATTAAAGGCGAAATAGGCGCCGATGTGGGCGGCGGCGGCGCCCTCGTGCTCAATAATATGTTTATCGGCGGCTACGGCATGGGCACCAGCTATCCCGAATACGTGACCGCCGCCGGCGACGAACGCAATATCCGCTTCAAACACGGCGGTTTCTGGCTGGGTTATACGCCCAAACCCCACAAAGTGGCGCACCTGTATTCCAGCCTGAAAATCGGATGGGGAAGCGCCCGCCTGCGCGAAGACGGCGACAATATCGCTACTGATCGACTGTTTGCCCTCACGCCCGAGTTGGGTATCGAAATCAACCTTACCCGCTTTGTGAAAGTGAGCCTTAGCGGCGGTTACCGCTGGATTAACGGCATCAGTAAGCTCGACGGGCTCGACAACGAAAGTTTTAGCAGCCCCACAGGCTTGCTCACTTTCCGCATCGGCGGCTGGAGCGATAGCGAAGATTGGGACCGCTGGTAGGCCGCTTATAGAAAATCGCGATTGTCGTAGTATACCGGCATCGCCCTGGGGGGCGTATGGGTGAAGCGGTAATATAACCCTGCGGCCAGGCCGAAGGCAAAACCGCCGATGTGCGCCCACCAGGCTACTCCGCTGTTTTCAGCAGTGGGTACGTCGAGGGTCGCCGTGCCGCTCAGCCACTGCTGCCATATCCAGAACCCGAGGAATAACAGTGCCGGCACCCGAAAGGTGAAAAAGAAAAACAATACCTTAATACGCGACACCGGGAACATCACCAGGTAAGCGCCCATCACCGCCGATATAGCGCCGCTGGCCCCCACGGTGGGTATTTGGCTGTCCCAGTTGAAATAAATATGCGCAGCGTGGGCCATTAAGCCGCCCAGCAGGTAAAAGGCCAGAAACCGAAAACTGCCGATACTCGACTCTATATTGTCGGCAAAAACCCACAGGAAAAGCATATTGCCGATAAGGTGCATCCAACCGCCGTGCAAAAACATGCTGGTAAGCAGCGTCGGCAAATCCTGCCCCCTCACCGTCTCATAAGGAATGGCCCCGTAATCGTATACAAAAGCCTGCAAGGCCGAAGGCTGCATATTGATCTGAAAAAGGAATATCGCCACGTTGAGTGCGATCAAGCTGTAACTGAACAATGGATAATGCCCGCCTTTTACCTGATCATCGCCAATGGGGAATATCATGCGCTCAATTGTTTTACAAAATAACGCCTGTTGTCGGTTGTGAGTTGTCAGTTATCGGTTAACTTGACCAGAAAACCGACAACCGACAACCCATAACCGACAACTACTTCCCCCGCTCCGTCACAAAGCGCACCAGATCTTCGAGTGATTGGCGGACTTCCGAGTCGGGGAACAGGTACAATAACTCAAAAGCCTGGTCCCGGTAGTTATTCATTACCGTAGTGGCGTATTCCATGCCGCCGCTATTGCGCACAAATTCGATCACCTTTTTTACGCTGTCGGGTTTGTCGCTGCGCATGCGGATATCGCCGAGTATTTCGCGGCGAACGGATTTGTCGGCGTGCTGGAGGGCATAAATGAGTGGAAGAGTTAGTTTTTTTTCTTTGATATCAATACCCAGGGGTTTGCCTACGTCGTCGGTGCCGAAATCGAACAAATCGTCCTTGATCTGAAAGGCCATGCCGATCTTTTCGCCGAAGGCGTGCATGCGCTGCACCAGTTGTTCGTCTTTGGCTGTAGAAGAGGCGCCTGCGGCGCAGGCCGAAGCAATCAGCGATGCCGTTTTTTGGCGAATGATCTCGTAGTAAACCGCTTCGTCGATATCGAGCCGGCGGGCTTTTTCCATTTGCAGCAACTCGCCTTCGCTCATGGCTTTTACGGCGTCGGAGACGATTTCGAGCTGGCGGTATTCTTTATTTTTTAATGCCAAAAGCATGCCTTGCGAAAAAAGATAGTCGCCCACCAAAACGGCGATTTTATTTTTCCATAGGGCGTTGATCGAAAAGAAGCCGCGGCGTTCGTAGGCGTCGTCCACTACGTCGTCGTGGACCAGCGTGGCGGTGTGCAGCAATTCGATGAGCGAGGCGGCTACGTAGGTAGGGGGGCCTACCTCGCCGCAAAGCTTGGCGGATAGGAATACAAACATGGGCCGCACCTGTTTGCCCTTTCGCTTGACGATATAAAAGGTGATGCGATCCAATAATGGCGCCGAACTCCGCATGGACTGCCGGAAGTGCGTTTCAAAATGCTTGAGTTCTTCGACGATCGGCTGCTGGATCGATCCCAACGATTTGGACATATTCCTACATTTCAGCGTTCAAAGCTACAAAACTTTGGCGAAGTAATGGGCGATACCCAACCCGGGGGCAATTCACCTCTGTCTAAGCACTTGAACATCAACCTTAATTAACATGAAAAAGACGAGCTGGTTTTACCTCTT
>JAEUUQ010000592.1 GCA_016787505.1 Saprospiraceae bacterium
ACGTGCTTAAAGGTGTTGGTCTGCCACCGATATGGGCTCTGCGGAGCAGGAATGTAGCCGATGGCCAGGTTTTCGATGGGGTAATCCAACTCGTAGCAGTCGGTATTTGTCATACCCGCCGGCTTGTAAATATGGTCGCGGATGTAATCGAAGTAATCCTGCCCACCGGCTTTTTCGATTACCACACCCAATAATAACATGCCGGTGTTGCTGTATTGAAAACGATCGCCGGGCGTAAAGGAAAGGGTGTCGCCCTGTACCAGGGGTTTGTAGTCGTTTACTGCGCGGTACAATTCCCGCGAACTCTTCCAGTAGTTATCGTTAAAATAACTACCTAGTCCTGAGGTGTGAGTGAGCAGGTGGTGAATCGTCACCTTGTCGGTAATCGAGCGGGGTAGCCAGCTTTCGTCTACGTATTTGCTGATGGGGTCGTCAAACGATAGTTTGCCGATTTCGGCCAATTGGGCTACGGCTGTAGCGGTAAACATTTTATTCATCGAGCCGAGGTTGAACTTGGTATCCATGTTGTTGGCCACGTGAAAGCCTTTGTCGGCTTCGCCGCATACCCGTTCCAGGATAATTTTGTCTCCTTTAGCGATCAGCACGGTACCCGAGAAGGCGTCTTTGTTGCACAGCTTGTCAATGATAGACTGCACAGCAGGCAGGAAATCAGCTTCGCTCAGGTCGGGTTCTTTGATGTTTGTCGGCGTGCGGGCGGGGCTGAATTGCATTTCTGTGATGCGCTGTTCGCCGCCAGCTTCAAATTTCAGGCTGATGCCGTGCCAGCCGCCGTAGTTGCGGTCTTTTACGATCACGACGGTCTGCTCGGGGCGCTCAGGCGTATAGCTGCGTATGCTGTGAAAATCTACGCCGCCGGTCATGCTGTACAATTCGCTAATCTGTGCAATATGCTCTTCCACAGGCACAAAACTGCGGAATGGATCGGCGCATTCTGCTTCAATAAAGCCTTTGATGCGCCCGGCATCGTTGGCATTGATCACAGCGATGAGTGATTGGATGCGAGCGCCGGGTTTTCCCTTGGGCAGGGTGGAATCGTCGCGGTAATCCGGTTGCGCCAGCATGGGCAGGGCGCAAGCGGTAAGTGCAATAAAGGCAAGTCCTCTTAGCAGCGCTAAGATGGTGGGTTTTAAAGCTTTTTTCATAACAAGTCGGGTTTTAAACAAAATACGAAAAACTTCGTAGCAAAGAAACATTATACCCGACTACTGGTCAATATTTTTATACTAATGCACTCAAATGGTAGCTGTATCTGCAAAACAACTGCCGACACTACTTGCGCCCCCCCGAGCCATGCCGCATCAACAGCGTATTGCGTACCAATTCGGCAATGGTATATGGCGGCGTTTTAGCCATCAGCTCGCGATAACGCCGGTCGGCTTCGTAGATCATGCCGGCGGTTTCCATGGCGTAGGCCTCCCACAATGCCTTGGCATACGGGCCCGCCTGCATGTAATCGCGCTCTTGGGCTATATTGAATATCGCTTCTTTGTCTAAGTCGGCCGGCGCCACTACGAATTCTTGTTTGGTGATCGTCTCAGCCGGGTTTGCCTTCGGGCTCACTTTCCAATAGTAGCGCTGCAGCGATTTGAAAATAGGCTTGGACAGGTCAAATGTATGATCGGTATGGCGGGTTTCTTCCTGCCAGATCAACGAATCTGTTTTAAGGTCATACACCTTGAATATCCATTTCCCGGGTTTCCCGGTGGGCGAATCCCACCTGAATTCTGTGTTTTGTGGCAACAAAAAGCCCTTGGTGGGAATATAGGGCAGCTCCTTTTTTTTGCTTTTTCCTTTGGCGCGTTTCTTTTCCGGAGTTGCAGGAGTCGCCTCTTTGGCTTTTTTCCTTTCGGCAATACCGCTTTCAAAACTTGCCATTGACACAATACTATTGATGCGGCTGTAAAAATCACCGGTTACGCCGCCGCGGTTGGCCAGCGGACGGGCAGGCAACGTGGCCTTCAAATCGTGTTTCCCCGGCTTGTTGAAAGTAAAAAGGATCATGCCCTGCAATAAATCTACCCGCTCGTTTTCGGCAAGTATCAATTGCCAGTCCCTGCTGATGGTAGAACCCAGCTTAAGCGGGCGCAATATAGTGTCGCCGGGCATGGTGTATTTTACCTTCCCCTGGCACTCCAGCACTATAGGATTGAATTCTTCCTGCTGGGCTTGCAGCGCATTGGTAACTATTAATAAACAAGCAATTAAATACGTCTTCTTCATGGTGAATAGCCGGGTTGTTATCAGGTCGAATAATTCAAAGGCGCAAAAATAAGAATAAACCCATAAACCTATAAACCCATAAACTAAACGCCCACTTTTTCTATATCCACCGCTACCACCTTATATTCAGGGCATTTCGCATCGGCATCATAAACGCTGCTGGTGATATTGTTTACATAGTTTTCCGGGAAGTGGAATGTCGTGCTCACTACGCCGGGTTTGGTTACTTCGCTAATTTTTGCACGCAGCGTTATGCTACCTCTGGGCGAGCGCAAAGTCACCATCTCTCCGTCGGCGATGTTGCGTTTGCGGGCATCTTGAGGATGCAACAACAGTACATCTTCGCTTAACAGGCGAGGGTTGCTGGTGCGCCTCGTCATAGAGCCGCTGTTATAGTGTTCCAATTCGCGGTTAGTAGTGAGGATCAGCGGAAATTGGTCCGCATTTTCCAGCAATTCACGTGTTTCTTCAAATTCTTTGAAATGGAATCTGCCCTTGCCTATTTTGAATGTCGTGGTATGCAATATTTTGGTGTCGGTACCGTCTTCCTCCACCGGCCATTGCAGCCCGTTTTCGCCCAGCCTGTCCCAACGAACGCCTTTGAAGAAAGGCACTACCTGGGAGATTTCTTCCTCCAGCAATTGCGCGGGGTCGTAATCGGGTTGCGGGTATCCCATGCGGTTCATGATGTCAACTACGATCTGGCCGTCGGGTTTGGTGCCGGCAAGCGGTTCAATTACCTGGTTGACACGTTGAATACGGCGCTCGCCATTGGTGAAGGTGCCCGATTTTTCAAAAAACGAAGAGGCTGGCAAGATCACGTCGGCGTATTCGGTAGTATCAGAGTGGAATAATTCCTGAACAACGAAAAATTCCAGTGACTCGAGGGCGGCGCGTACGTTGTTTGTATTGGGCTCGGTTTGTATGACGTCTTCCCCCATGATCCACAGTGCTTTGAATTTGCCTTCACGAGCAGCTTTTAGCATATCGGGGACTTTCAAGCCGGACGCTTCGGGAACGGGCACGCCGTAAATGTCTTCATATAACTGACGCACTGCAGGATCGTTCACATCGAGGTAGCCGGGGCCGAGGTGGGGTTGTACTCCCATGTCGGCCATGCCTTGTACGTTATTTTGGCCGCGCAGGGGGTTGACACCTACGCCTTTTCTACCGATGTTACCGGTAATCATGGCCAGGTCGGCAATGAGCATTACCCCATAAGTGCCCTGGAAGTGCTCGGTGACGCCCAACCCGTGGAAACTCATGGCCGCGCCGGCGCCGGCATAGGCTATGGCCGCCTCCCGCACCAGCTTGCGGTCAACGCCGCAAATGGCTTCCAACTCGTCGATATTTTGTGCCAGAATATGCTTGCGGAAATCTTCGTAGCCTTCCGTGCGATTAGTGACAAAGGATTTATCTTCCAGTCCTTCCGACACGATGTAATACAGCATCATGTTGAGCACAGCCACATTGGTACCGGGGCGCAATTGCAGGTGGTATTTGGCATAGCGGGTCAGAGGTGTTTTGCGCGGGTCGATAACGATGAGCGTTTTGCCTTTCATCACCTGCTGTTTGATCTTGGCGCCCGTAACGGGGTGGCCGGCGGTGGGGTTGGCGCCGATCAGCATAATACATTCAGTATGCTTCAGGTCTTCAATTGAGTTGGTGGCCGCGCCGGTACCGAAGGTGCGCTGCATGCCCAAAGCCGTGGGCGCGTGGCATACCCGGGCACAACCGTCGATGTTGTTGGTGCCTATGACGGCGCGGATGAATTTCTGCATGAGGTAGTTTTCCTCGTTGGTACACCGTGCCGAAGAAATACCCCCTATAGCGTCGGGGCCGTATTTGGCCTTGATATCGTTGAGGCGGGTGGCGATATAGTCGTAGGCTTCTTCCCAGCTCGCTTTTTCCAGCTTTCCGTTGCGCCTGATCATCGGCGAACGCAGGCGATCGGGGTGGTTGTAAAAGCGGAAGGCATAACGCCCTTTCAGACACGTATGGCCGTGGTTTACTTCGGCGTCGTAAGGCGCTTTGATGCTCAGCACCTGGTTGTCGCGTTTGGATACTTCCAGGTTGCAGCCCACACCACAGTATGTACATACGGTGCGCACCGTGTCGGTGGCGTTTAATGCCGCCATGGAGAATACGTCGCTGATGGCATCGGTAGGGCAGGCTTGCGAACAAGCGCCGCACGACACACACTCAGATTCGGCGTATGTAGTATCCATACTCTTGATAATGCGGTTGTCAAAACCGCGGCCGGCCATGCTCAATACGAATTCACCCTGCACTTCGTCGCAGGCCCTTACACAGCGATAGCAATTGATGCATTTCGACAAGTTGGAAGTCATGTAGGGGTGGCTGTCGTCGCGCTCGCGGTCGA
Source organism: Saprospiraceae bacterium (assembly GCA_016787505.1). Classification (GTDB taxonomy): domain Bacteria; phylum Bacteroidota; class Bacteroidia; order Chitinophagales; family Saprospiraceae; genus JABWBR01. Next base: position 4,625 of record JAEUUQ010000592.1, read on the forward strand.
GGTGGTTGCGGCCCTGCGGATAGCGCACTTGCCGGATGCCTACTTTTGCCGCTACCGTCTGTAGCTCGCAGTCGCCATTGGCGGCGCAGGTCAGGCAGTCGAGTGGGTGGTCGGTGAGCACCAGTTCGATGATGTTGCGCCGCAGGGTTTGAATAGCCTGCGAATCGGGGTATATCTGCAAGCCTTCTTCAATAGGCGTATGACAAGAGGCCACCGTCTTGGGATGGCCGTTGCCGCTGCGCACCACTTCTACACTGCACACCCGGCAAGAACCGAAGGGTTCCAGGTTGGGTGCATCACAAAGAGTGGGCACGTAATCGGCGCCCAGTTGCCGGCGAATAAAAGACAAGATGGTTTCGCCTTCTTTTATTTCGTAAGCTTTGTCGTTGATGTAAGCTAATTTTTTCATGGCCGATGGCTTATTGCGATAAAAAAATGCGATCTA
>JAEUUQ010000609.1 GCA_016787505.1 Saprospiraceae bacterium
TTGTTTTTGGTGAATAATGGTCAAAGATAGGCCAGGCGCCGGCAGGCGGCAAAAATGGCTGGTAAAACGATGTAAAGGAAATGTAAAAGGAGGTGATGGCCACGAACTGGCTCAGGTGGTGACAAGGTGACAAGGTGACAAGGTGACAAGGTGACAACTAAACCCTATCGCTAAACTGCGAATGCACTACACCCTTCTAAACTTAATTCTCCACTTCCAGATACGCCTTCAGCCGTTCGCGGAGGAGGCGGAGGGCTTTGCCCATCTGATTTTCTACAGTTTTAATAGAAATACCCATTTGGTCGGCGATTTCCTGGTAGGTGAGTTCTTCGAATCGGCTGAGTTGAAACACCGTGCGGCACTTGGGCGGCAGGGCCTCAATGGCGTTGGCGATGCTGCGCTCCATTTCGCCATGCATAAACTGTTCTTCGGCGCTGTAGTCGAGGGCGGCGCTCATTTCGGGATGGAATTCTTCTTCTTCCCAGCGTTTGTTGCGGCGAAGCCAGCCCAGGGCTTCATTTACGGCCATACGACGTAAATAGGCTTGCACTGAAACGGTAATGGAGATTTGCTGCCTTTTCTCCCAAAAACGGATAAACACCTCCTGGGCCAGATCTTCCACCAGGGCATGATCGGCCACATAGCGGTGGATAGTCTGGCAAATGCCATGATAGTGCAGCTCAAAAAGGGCTTTCAGTGCGCTTTTATCGCCGGCCTGTATGCGGTTCCACAAATCCGTTTGCAAGTCGCTGGACGTCATGTTATTCGCGCCGGGGGCTTTCCGTTTTTTGTAATAAACGGCAAGTTGCAAATAAAACGCTGACGGAAGTGTTATTCTATTCTTAAGGTCGGAATTAATCGACTAGAAGTCGCCTTCGCCCTCCCAACGCGACACAACGGTCGTCGCGAGGCAATTGCCGATGACGTTGGTAGCCGTGCGCGCCATGTCCATCAATTCGTCAATACCCAGGATGATAAAGATGGGTTCTACCGGCAACCCGAAAGATACGGCCGTGCCCATGAGTATGACCAGCGAGGCCCGGGGCACGCCCGCCACCCCTTTGCTGGTAAGCATGAGGGTAAATACGATGAGCAACTGCTCCCCCCAACTCAGGTGAATACCCGAAGCTTGTGCCACAAAAATCGTAGCCAGCGAGAGATACAGCGTGGTGCCGTCGAGATTGAAACTATAGCCTGTAGGCAGTACAAATGCGGCAATTTTGCGGGGTACGCCAAATTCTTCCATCGACTGCAAAGCCTTAGGCAAGGCCGCCTCCGAACTGGTAGTGGCAAATGCGATGGATACGGGCTCCGCAATGGCTTGTAAGAATTTTTTAATGGGCAATTTGATAAATAAAGCAATGGGCAATAATACCAATAGCATAAAGGCGAGCAACGCCACATAAAGCGTGGCCAGTAGTTTGAAAAGGTTGACCAGGATGCCAAGTCCCATGTGCCCCACGGTATAGGCGATAGCTGCGCCTACGGCAAAGGGGGCAAAATACATCACGATGGCCGTAAATTTGAACATCACCTCCGACAATCCCTCTGCAAAATTGAGCATATTTTTGCGCGGCTCGCCTTTGAGCATGGCCAGTCCGATGCCGAATAACACACTAAAAACAACGATTTGCAGAATTTGGCCTTCAAATATGGATTTGGCAATATTTTCGGGAAAGATATGCAGGATGATGTCTTCCCAACTCTGCTTGGTCACAGTCACCTGTTCCTCTTCGGCTGCCGGCGGCAGGTTGATACCTACTCCCGCTTTGCTGACATTGATGGCAATCAACCCGATAAACAAGGCTATAGTGGTCACCACTTCAAAATACAGCAACGATTTCCAGCCCATGCGCCCCACCTGCTTGAGGTCGGCGTGCCCGGCAATACCCACTACCAGCGTGCCAAAAAGCAAGGGCGCTACGATGGTTTTGATGAGCTTCAAAAAGATCTTACTCACTATTTTCAAATACTGCGCAAACTCGGGAAAATCATGGCCCACTTCGGCGCCGATCAGCATGCTCACCAATATCCAGGTGGTAAGACTACCCCGTCGATAGGCCCACAGACAGACAAATCCCAGAAATATCCAACGCAATACAGCCGCTACTACAGGGGGCATTGCCACCCATTGATAGGTCTCCGCCAGGCTGAATATAATAGCAATTGTAAATGAGTTCCACAACAACAGCGGGAGCCGGCGCCACAAAAATGAAGAAGTAGAGGTCTGTTCCATCAGGGCGGTCTTGAATTGGTTTACGAGCGCAAAATAGCAATAATCCTAATTTACAGGCTGGGTAAATACCAACGGGGTCACGTAATAACACAATAGCGCGATCAATACGATCGAAATAATGTTGAGCCAGAATCCCGCCCTGACCATCTGCGAAATACTTAGCTTGCCACTGGCAAAAACAATGGCATTGGGAGGGGTGGACATGGGCAACATAAATCCACAACTCGCGGCAAGCGTTACCGGCAAACACATCAGTACCGGGTTGATGCCGGCTCCGACAGCCACCGCGCCTACCACAGGTAACATGACCGTTACCAATGCTACGTTTGACATGATTTCGGATAAATATACCGTCACCACAGACAACCCAACGATAATCAGGAAATCGGCATTTTGAACACCCTCAAACTGCTGACCGATGAGATTGATTACACCCGTGTTTTCCAACGCCATGGCCACGCTTAATCCTCCGCCAAACAACAATAATATGCCCCAGGGCATCTTTTCGGTATCGGGCCACTCCAACACCGGTTTGCCCCTCATCCCGTCGGAGGGCAATATAAAAAGGGTCACGCCGGCAAGCAGGGCAATCAGTTCATCGCTCAATCCCAACCCCGGAATTAATTTATTGATAAATGCCTGACTCATCCACAACAATGCCGCTGCTATAAAAACTATCAGTGTAGCTCTTTCTCCCGGGCTCATGGGGCCCAATTTCTCCGACTCCTGCCGGATAAGTTCTACCGCATGGTCAAATCGCCCTAGTTTATTAGGATACAACACTTTGGTTATCAGCCAGTACATGCAAAACAAAAGCAATACCGAAAAAGGAAAACAAACGAGCATCCATTTAGCAAAGCTCACTTCGTAATTGAAGACAGACAACATGTATCCTTTAAAAACTACATTGGGCGGGGTACCCACAAGCGTAGCCATGCCCCCGATACTGGAACTATACGCCACACCCAGCATCATACTAAGCGAAAAATAGCGCAAACCCTTTTCGGAGTGCGCCTCTTTTTGCTGCGTCAGCAATTGAATAACGGATGTAGCTATGGGGAACATCATCACTGCCGTTGCGGTATTGCTGATCCACATGCTCACAAATCCGGTGGCCAACATAAACCCCAGAATAATGCCGTTGGCGTCGACCCCCGTGCGACGTACAATATTCAATGCTATACGACGGTGCAGGTTCCACTTTTCCATGGCCAGCGCAATCATAAATCCGCCCATAAACAAAAACACGACGGGGTTGGAATAAGGCGCAGTAGCTTCTTTGAGCGGGGCTACTTTCATCAACGGCAAAAATAACATGGGCAATAGTGCAGTGACGGCCATAGGCACGGCTTCACTGATCCACCATACGAGCATAATGGCAGCTAATGCAATTACTTTCCATGCTTCCGGACTAATACCCTTGGGTATAGGTGTCAGTAATACGAGTACAAAAAGCAGAGGGCCTACTAAAAGACCTGCTCGTTTTAAAGTTATCATGGTATCAGGTGTCTCTGTTATTAGCCGGTGCTACTATTCCTTTTTTGTTTTAACATGATCCAGCACCCACTGCCCGGTTTCTCCACCCAATTTTACCCCATTGTCGAGCGCCGGCATAAAGTGAATACCGCCGTACATGCGACTAATAGATGCTTCGTCAGAAGCCTCGTAGAACGAAGTAAACGAGCGGGCCGGCATACCAAA
>JAEUUQ010000002.1 GCA_016787505.1 Saprospiraceae bacterium
TATCTCTTTTCCCCACAGGCTGATGCGGCAATTCCAATTTATGGAGCAAAACCCCGACATTGGCTTGTCGGGTTGCCAGGTCATCAAAATTGATGAAAATGAAAGCATTGTCGGGCATTCCAACAGCCCTTTGGAATGCGGCTTGTTGTACAAAATGGCCCGGTTCGTCAATGTGGTTACACACCCTACTATCATTATGCGCAAGACCCTTTTTGAAAAACTATCGGGATATCGCAATCTGCCAGGTGGAGAAGACTACGATCTGTTGTTGCGAATTATTGATCTCGGGGTCCCTATTGCTAATTTGCCGGATTTCCTCCTGCAATACCGGGTGAGAAGTACGGGTGAAACAGTAGCGCGGTCGTGTACCCAAAAGCTGTGTTTCAAATATGTTCAGCGCTTATACCTGGAGCGACGGCAAACCGGATTTGATCGATTTGACGCCTCAGATATCAGGGCTCAGATTGCTCGCGCGCAGATCAAATACGGCCGTAGGCAAGACAAAGCACAGGCCGGGCTGGTGAGCGCGAGCCAGGCGCGGGCGGCAGGCAACCCTGTCGGGGCATCACTACACCTGATTTCTTCGTTTTGCGTTTCGCCTATTCAACGGGCTTATTACTGGGATTGGTTCAGGGCGGAGGCTATCCGAAAATGGTACGGCATAAGGTTGTCTAACCCGGGCTAATCAGGGGCTCCGACAAGGCGCCCTGAAAACATGCCGCATAGGCTGCGGCTATTTTTTCGGAATGAAAATCAGCAGCCCGACGTCGGGCTTTTTCCCGGTAACTATTCTGCAGATCTTTTCTGGCGATCATGGTTTGCATGGCTTTTGCCAGGGCCTCCAGGCCTCCCTCGGGCGTGAGTATGCCATGCTCGGCCAATTCCATCCCCTGTTTCAATTGCGTTCTGAAATCTGTCGCGGGAGCCAGGATTTCCCTAGGGCCGGCCAGGCAATCGACTGCAATAATGGGCAGCGAAGCGGCTAATGCTTCCAGGAGTACGTTGGGAAATCCTTCGTAATGAGAACTAAGCGCCAAACAATCGGCTTGCAGCATCCAGGCATAGGGGTCGGCTTGAAAACCGGGGAAGCGCACGCTGTCGCCCACCCCCAAGTCTATCGCCAATTGCCTGATCCCGGCTTCCAGTGGGCCTTTTCCGATTAGCCACAATTCGGTATCCGGCAATGCCGATGCAGCAAAGGCTCTCAGCAGCAGGTCGTGGTTTTTTTGCGGCCTGAAACTGCCGACATGGATAAATACAAAAGTATTCGATGCCTTTTGTGAAATAGGCGGCGCGGATACGGGCATTTTTTCAAGGGGAAGCGGATTGTAAATCGTGAGCAGTTTAGGCAGTTGCGGCACATGCTTGCGCAAATCCAATTCTACCCCTTTGGAACAGGCAATCAGCAGATCGGCCCGGGGATATAAATAGCGAATCAGCAGGCCGTGCAGTAACCTTTTACTCCAGCCGTTTCCGTAGCGCAAAAAAGGCGGATTTCGCTCGCTCAAAATAAGGGACCCCTCCCAACCGGAAAAAAAAGAAAGCCCGGCATTCGTATAGTTGGCCAGGTTATCAAAAGATACGCTAAGGTGAATTTGATTATCTTTACAGAACTGTTGATACCGCCATAAAACCAATGGAATGGTGAGCAAGCGGCGCAGGCGCCATTTGGATTCCCTGCGTAGCAAATGCAGATTTACACCTGCAGGCAGAGAATAATCTATCGGCCCGTTAAATAATACCAGGTGTATATTAAATTGGGTGATTAATTTTTCAACTAAAATAGAAACCACCCGTTCCGCGCCGCCCCCGGTCATGGAATACAAAAAAAAGGCTACATTGATTTTATGCCTCGGTGTATCCGCCAATTTATTACTTAGCTCTAGCGATGAATGAATAAGATAATCAGATTTTTTAAACGGCAAAAGTACATTTTATCCTGGTTTTGGAAGGATGCCATCCTCCCTCATAAAACAGATATTTTAAAAATAAACATTCTCGATTTGTGCGCCGTAGCAAGCGAAGTGGCAGCCTACGGCGTTATCGTGCTTTTTGTGAAAGCCTTACAGACAAATGAACCGGTCAAAATCCAACAACTACATCTGGAACTGGATGTATCCGCCAACCGGCTATTGTGGTATGCGACCATCAGCGCCACCGTTTTTTTTCTGGCCAATGCCTTTTTTCGCTATTTTTCCAAAAAGGCTACTTTCCTGCTTGCCAAACGCTACGACAAGTTTTGCTCCCTGCGGCTTCTCATGGCCCTTCGCGGACAGAACGGCGCGGGGCCGGGTAATTACTCTTATGCCGTCAAAAAAGCCATCATCAAGGATTCGAGAGTGTGCGGCTCTATGCTCAAAGCGGCGGCCTCCTTTATTATTCCCTTGCTGAAAATTATAGGCAGCGTAGCGTTTATGTTATACACCAACATCTGGATTACTTTGCTCGTTATTTGCCTGTTTCCCGTCGCGTTGTATTTTCTGCAGCGGCTAGGATCAAAAACAGTGCGGGAAACTCAGGTAAAAGAAAAACTCCTCCCCTTGTTTATCAAGCAAGTTGTGGAAAAGCTGCAAGCTCATCCGGAAAGCATCCCACCCGAGCTAAATCGACGGCAAACCAGCTTTCACCACTCGGATATCGACGCCTATTACGACGCTCATTACAATACCCGGATTTATGCCAATCAAAACCTGCTGATTATCAAGTTGAGCATCGCCGGGATGACTTTCCTGATCTTAATGATTGTGGGCAACTTTATTCTGCTCACGCAAATCCAATGGAATGTACTGATCACTTTTGCGATTGCTATGCAGTTTTTTTTCCGCAGCCTGCAGGGCCTGGCAGGTATCACCACGCAGATCAGCGGCAAAATTGATTACGTAAGGCAATACCACAGCATTCTCCACGGCGTGCTAAATACGCCGCAAGACGCAGCGCCGGCGCTTGCGGATGACAAACTTGCTTATCAAATCGAAGAGGAAGGCGCAGATGACCTCGATGATTTTGACGATTTGTGACCCGCTATGGAACCGACTCCTGAAAAAAACATCGCGTATATTATTGCCTCTTCTCATAGCGGATCAACCCTTCTTTCCGCGCTTTTAGGGGCGCAGGCGGGTATAATCAGCCTGGGCGAAACCGACGTTTTTTCAGCAGAAAGCAAATCCTATCGCCCCTTGGAGGAGCGCATTTGCAGTTGCCAGCATGGAAATTGGCGGCAATGTTATTTCTGGCAATCTGTGGATCAACAATTGCGTCAACAATCCGGCCTTTCACTTGATGCGTTGGATTTATCCAGCGCCGATCCGCAGTTGTTTTACACCCACCAAACTGCTTTTTGGACGGCAATTTCGAGCGTGGTGGCAGAGCCTGTTATCGTCGATTCTTCGAAAAAAATAGACTTATACCGGCGCCTTGTAACGCTGCCTTTTCAGATAATTCCTATTTATTTGGTACGCTCTCCTTTCGGCGTGGTGTATTCGCAACAAAAAAAGGGAAAAAACTGGCTGCGAGAATCTATCGGTTATTTGCATTTTCACATGAATGCGCAACTGGCATTGCGCAATCAAAAATATATACATGTCAGGTATGAAGATCTCGTCTCTGACCCCGAAGCATGTCTGCGCAATATTTTAAGCGAACTGAACCAACCCGCGGTGCATCCTGAATTAAACTGGCGCCTTCAAGTTCAGCACCTGCTTCGGGGTAATAGTATGATTTTGAAAAAAGATACGACTATCCGTTATGATGACGATTGGAAATATAATCTTAGCTGGTTTCAAAAAGCGGGTATTTATTGTATCGTCTTTCCTCTTCGGTTGCGAAGTATGCGCTTTTTTAGTGTGTATGTCAAAATTCATGCGGCATGCAAACGCGCGCTAATTTTATTTTTTATTAAATTCCGTAGCCAGGACAGTGGTAAATAAGCGGGCGCCCCGTTCGTTCAAATGCTCGACATTGTATAGGTTTTCAGTTTGAAAAAAATCAGGATATAACGCGCCATTTCCCAGCTCAATTCCGTTTTTATCCTTCAGGTGGTTGATTAGCGATTGTACTTCAAGGTGCGTATTGAACATTTTGGCGGAAGGCATGCTGTAAAATATCAAGGTGATACCCTTTTTTGATGCTTTTATCTGTAATTCTTTTATTTTTTTCAAATGGGCATTATTGGCTTTAAGTGCAATAGGCGCTGGGGCAAAAGCCAGTTTTTTTCTTATCGCGGTAGTATCCAGTAAAAAGGATTGGTGTTTTTTGATTAAACGTTCCCGGTTTTCGGGGCTGGAATGGGCCAGCTCCATCTCATAAGACAGGAAGCCTTTATCGTGATACCGGTAGGGCGCCAGCCGGGTTGTATCAAAATCGGTAACATTGCGGCGGTATTCCCGCAACAGGCCGTAAAGCGTTAATCGTTCGGCGTAATTCACACTGTATTGGCGCAGCACATGCAACTTCCCTTTCCAATCCAAATGCGTTTGGGGGATAGATTGAAGGGCAAATTTATAATGGTTGAAATCCATGAAGTATTTCCCCCGGGGAATTCGGTATAGTCCGGGGCCGTATTGTACGCCGTTGAGTTCTACGAATATCCACTTCAGGGAAATATTGTCTTCGTCCAGCAAATGATTGATTAAGTGGTAGGTTTCTACTGCGGCCATAGAGGGTACGCCGAGGTTATAACTGCGCACTACCCCTCCGCCAAGCGCCAGACTATCAAAAAGCGAAGGCATCACCCCGCGATGCGTCTTGCTGGTGCCGATGAAAAGGGTATTACAATTTTGGTGATTTTGTAAAAGGTCATTCCATTTTTCTGCTAAAGCGCTGCTGCCCCAGTAAAATGACCGGTCCAATTGTTGTAATATCAGCAGATTGGCGCCCAGTATAAGCGCCAGTAAAAGAAAAATGCGGATAATTATTTTTCTTATCATCGGTAGGGGGCATCAAAATTGAAAATAAATAAATTCCTGGCCTTCCGGCACAGCAAAGAAAAAGATGAATTCTATTAATAAAAAATAAAAAGCCAGTCGCGCCCAGCCGGGCTGCCGCGATAATACAACTGCGAGTTCTTCCTTTCCCATCCACTTGCGAACAGCCTCTCCTGTGAGCAGGGCGAGTAGGAGAACGATGGTTTTCCAGGCGTCGAGTACCATCAGGTTTTCGACAACCGGCACAGTGCAATTCGTTAGCAATTGCAGCGCATCACTCAGGTTGGGCGCGCGAAAAAAACAGAGCCCGAGAATGGAAAGCGTCATCACGGTAAAAGACCCCAATATGCTCCAAAGTCGGGTTTTGAATAGGGCATGGCACTTTTTCAGGTATGTATTGCGAAACGCAACCCACCAGGTTTCTATTACATAAAAAACACCCATCAGAGTACCCCATATAATGAAATTCCAACTGGCGCCATGCCATAGTCCGATAAGGAAAAAAGTGAGAAGCGGCACGGTTCTGCGGTACCACCGCTTGGGGCTCAACCTGGCAAGCGGCACGTATACGTAGTCTCTAACCCACGAAGTAAGCGTGATATGCCATTCCCGCCAGAGTTGGACAAATGAAGGCGCAAAGAAAGCGATGCGATGGCTGAAATTTTCTGAAAGCCGCACGCCCAGGATTTTCGCCAGCCCGATAGCCATGTCTGCATAAGCGGAAAAATCGTAGTAAATCTGGTAACCAAATAATAAAAACGCAATCCAAACCGTCAGCCCCTGGTGTTCATCTGGCGCGCCATAAACGGCGCTTACATATAGCGCCAGATTATCGGCTACAACTAATTTTTTAAACACCCCCCACAAAAAGCGAATGCTACCGGAACGTATCCGGTCGTAATCCAAATCGAATTGAAAATGAAACTGGGCTAACAAACCTTTGGCCCGCTCGATCGGCCCGGCGATTAGTTGAGGAAAAAAGGAGACGTATAAGGCGAATTTTCCCAAATGATGCTCCGGCTTGATATGCCCCCTGTATACATCGATGGTATAACTCATCGT
>JAEUUQ010000023.1 GCA_016787505.1 Saprospiraceae bacterium
AAAATAAGCGCTAACTTAGCCTGATCATGCGCCTCTCCGGGAAAAAGCTGCTGGTATACCAACTCGCGCCGGCATTTGCGCTCGTCAAATTGCGGGTACACGGCGTGTAAAAACCCCACCAGCTTCTGTACGCCGTCGTGTTTATTGAAAAACGGAGATTGAGCAAACTCCCGAAACCGGGTCATTTCCTTTTTTGATAGCTCCTTGCACAATTTTATCAATTTACTCTCAATCATAAAAATCAACTTTAACTTGTTATTTTTTAATATAAAAAACTGATTTTAAATTTTTTACAAAAAATAACAGGTTAATTTTTTTACAAAAATCGACCATAAAAATACTTTTTTATCCGATTCTATGCCATCATTTTTGTAGCATGGAACATATTAAAACCTCATTCATTATGAACATGTCTTTATCCAAACTTATACCGGTAATAGCCCTGTGGGTCTGCATGCTGTCATTGCCGACTGCTTCGAATGCGCAGGATTGCAACATTTTTGACGCGGTGGCTACCGCCCAGCCCTGTCTGCAAAACGGCACTTTTTACGTGCAAATCGACTTTAGCGTGACCAATCCCGGACAGGAAGGTTACAAAATACAAGGCGGGGGCGCTTTTTACGGCTTTTACAGTTACAACGACGACCCTCCCCTGCTGGGGCCGTTCCCCGGCAACGGAAATACCGTCTACGAGTTTGTGATCATTGACTTGCTGCATCCCGACTGCCAGGACGTAGCCTTTGCCGGGCCCGTAAACTGCGGCAATAACTGCGAGTTGTTCGAACTGCAGGCAGAAATCAGCGATTGCTACGGCGACAACCTGCACGACCTCACGATCAATTTCGGCTACGAAAACGTGACGGGAGTGGGGTTCGACCTGTTCCTGCAAAACGAGTTTTACGGCTTTTACAGCTACAACGACCTGCCGCTGCACCTGGAGGGGCTTTCGGTGAGCAATCCGGATAATGTACTACATATCAAAGTCTGCGAAAACGACAACAGCTCCTGTTGCGCTACGACGACCGTAGATATTCCCGGCGGTTGCGACAATATGCCTGACGACGCCACCTGCGTGGCCTTCGAATCGCTGCAAGGCAGCAGCTTCGGCGGGCAGGCGGGTACGTCTCCCGGCACGACCATCCTAAGTGAAGCGGGCGTAAACGTTAATGTGGTGCCTTTCCAAACCTTAGACTGGACCCTGCTCTTCGGCAGCTTGAATGTCGTAGAAGCCAATCCCGATTTTCCGGCTTCCGATGGCTCTATGTTTTGCTACCAGGGCATCAACACGGCCTTCAACCTGACTCAGTTCGACGGCGACATCCACCACATCACCGTCGATTATTTCGGCAACCTGGGCCCCTTTAATTTCTCGGCCAACGGCGCCTGGCCGCTGGTACTCTACACCCTCTCCGAGGGCACGTACAATATCGGTCCGGGCGTAGAAATGACCATTGACCCCATCTCTCCATCGCAGGGTACCATCACCTTTAGCGGCAACCTGCTCAGCCTGCTCATGGGCGGCACGGGCTTGTGCCTCGACAACTTCTGCATACACCCGCAACCGGTAGATTGCCATATATACGACCTGGTCGCTGAAGCCACGCCTTGCAACGACCAGGGTCAATTTTACGTACACCTCAACTTCCAGCACCAGGGCACGTCGGGGGCTTTCCGCGTGCGCATCAACGACGACTTCATAGGACTATTCGGCTACGACGACCTGCCGCTCGAACTGGGCCCCTTCAACGGCCCCACCAACCAGGGCTGGCTGATCAAAGTCATCGACGCGGAAAACGAAGACTGCCGCGACGTAGCCGAAATCGGCCCCGTCAACTGCGGCAATAGCTGCGACCTTGCGGGAGCAGTGAATGCCTCCACTATCGATTGCGACGGCGACTTTTACGCCATACCCAATTTCCATTTCGACCATGTAGGCGTATCCGATAGCTTTACCATCAATACCCTTGGCGGTTTTAACGCTACTTATGCTTACGCCGATTTGCCCATTACCCTGGGCGGCTTGCCGGTGACCAACAACGGCCATGACAGGTTGCTCATATGCGACCAGGGCCATCCCGATTGTTGCATCGAAATGCCCTACGACCTGCCTTGCGGGCCGGAGCCCTGTCTGATCACCGACCTGAACGCCACGCCGCTGCCCTGCAACGACGACGGGTATTATTTCGTACAACTCGATTTTGATTACCAAAATGTCGGTAGTTATTTCCGCCTGCGCGTAGACGGCCAGTTTTATGGCGAATACAGCTACGACGATCTACCCATTACTGTTGGTCCTTTTGCCGGCGACGGGGTACAAGGGCATTCATTCAGAGTGGTCAACCCCAACCCGGAATGTTCTGACGTAGTCGAAATAGGCCCCATCGAATGCGGCGACGGCAACTGCAATATCACCAACGTGATCGCCGAGCCGCATAGCTGCGATGGAGGCCAATTCCTTGTAGATATAGCCTTCGATGCCTTCCATCCCGGCGAACTGGGCTACCTGGTCTTTGCCGACGGCGTTATCTCAGGGCCTTACGACTACTCCCTGCCTTTCATCACGGTAGGCCCCTTTGAAGGCAACGACAACAGCGTGTACGACATCCTGATCATCGACATGCAAAACCCGACCTGCTACGGCTATGTCGAAGTAGGCCCTATCGATTGTGAAAATCAGGCAGATTGCCATATCTACGATTTGGTATACGACATCATACCCTGCAACGCAGAAGGTAACTTCTCGGTGTTCCTCAACTTCCAATACGACAACGTAGGCGATAACGGCTTTATGGTAGTCGGCAATGGCCAAAACTACGGCGCCTTCAGCTACGACGACCTGCCCATCACCATCGGTCCGCTGCCGGGCAATGGCAACGTCAACTATGAATTTGGCGTAAAAGACGTAAACCATCCCGATTGCCACGACGCCGTGGATGTCGGGCCTATTGACTGCACCCCCGGCCTTGTTTGGCCCGGCGATGCTGACAACGACAATATCGCCCGCCACTTCGACCTGTTGCCCATAGGCCTGGCCAACGGCGCCCAGGGCCCGCCGCGCAATACGCAAGGCGTCAACTGGGAAGGCGTGCCGGCTGCCAACTGGAACGATTTCTTTGAAGACGATGTAAACTTTAAATACGCCGACTGCAACGGCAACGGCCTCATCAACAAAGCCGATAAAGAAGCTATTGCCGAAAATTACGGCGAAACCCACGGCCCCGTGCCACCGTTCGAACCCACGCCTGCTACGCCTGCCGATCCGCCTATTTTCCTGAATATTCCCAATGTCCCGTTCCCCAACGGCGCCGTATTAGAAGCGCCCATCGTGATCGGCACTGCGGATATACCCGTTGAAGCGCTATACGGCGTGGCCTTCACCATCGAATACAACCCTCAGGTGATCGACCCTGCTACCATCACCATTCAATACCCGAATACAAGTTGGCTGGGCATCAACAACGAAAACCTGATTAACATCGACAAACACTATCCCGGCGAAGGACTGGTAGAAATAGCGCTCACGCGTCTCAACCACGCAAACGCCGGCGGTCACGGCCCGGTGGCTATGTTCCGCGGCGTCATCGACGACATCGCCGGTATGACAGAGGTAGAATTGCAAGTGACCAAAATACGCGCCCTGCGGGCCAACGAATCGGCAGTAGCCCTCTACGCGCCCATCACGCCGCTGAGCATCCTGGCCGGCTCGGGAGATCCCGGTATGATCGACCTGATGCGAAGCCTGAAGGTATATCCCAACCCCACTACTGATGAGGTGGTGATTTACAACAAATACATGCTACCCATAGAAGAGATCGCCGTACTCGACGCCAAAGGCCAGGATACGGGCCTGTCGGTAAGCAATACCAACCGCATTTCGCTGGCGGGTATGCAGGCCGGGGTCTACATCCTACGTTTACATATCGGCGATCATGTGTTGCATCAGCGCGTCGTAAAAATGTAACACCGGGACATTCAGGGGCCGTCACCAACTGAGATGGCCCCAAGTCGTCACCAACTTAGTCAGTCCCAGGACGTCACCCACTCAGGTGGTCCCAGGACGTTACCCAAAAAAATTCCCCCCGAAGGCGTCTCAGGAGACTGAGGCGCCTTTTTTTATTGGGGATTGGGGGGAATGTTCGTTTCGGCTCCGCTCAACGAACGGCCATGACGGTCATTGAGCGAAGCCGAAATGACCTATCCATGATAAGCAAATTGTAGATTGCAGATTTTTAGAATAAACATTATATTTGCGATAGTCTCTTATTATCTTTGAATACCTGAATTAGTGCTATTGGCAAATAGGGCGGTTTGGAGTAAGTTGGGTAATAGTGTATTTTTTAATTTTATGTTATTGCATATCAACCACTCCTGCACTATGCAATGAACTTAAACCCTTTTATAAAATTTGGGCAACAAAAAAAGTCATGCCCCAAAAACAATGCAATCAGATGAGTTCGAGTGTAATAACAAATATCGATTTTTTCTTTATGAACCCAACAACAGTACCTGTTATACCTGGTACATTTAGCCAACTTTATCTTTTGAGACGAGACATATTGACTTGTTTTGGCATTGACGCTAATGATACTGGTCAAACACTTCCAACCAAAGCACTCTGGCCGGGGGTTATGGGTATCTGTGCAGGTATAGATTTACTAGGAAAATTCTTGGCTGGCAATGATAATAAGGGAGAAGTTGGAAAAAGGTTTAAGGGTTTCTTAATAACCTATTTAAGTGTAGGCACAAATGACGCTGAAATCTTATACCATCTTAGAAACTCCTTGATCCACTCCTTTGGCCTTTATTCAGATGTCACAGATAGAGCAGGTAACGTTGTTCGGGAGTATAAATTCGTTCTCACGACAAATACTAATATACTTATCACACCTACCCAAAGTAGTTTCGTGATTGATATCGAAGCTTTTCGCGAAAAATTTGAAACTGCAATTGACCTTTATGAGGCTCAGCTTAGACATGATACGAATCTTCAGGTACAATTTTCGAAGCACCAAGGAATTAGCATTGGAGCTTACACAAATCAAAACGAGGTAAGATGAACACAATAATAACGCAAAACAAGGAAAAGATCGACGATATATGCAAAGAGCATCATGTTAAGGCACTGTATACATTCGGATCAGTAAATACTGATAAATTCTCTAAAGACAGCGATATTGATCTGATCGTATCGTTTGACATGAATAAAGTGTCAATAGAAGATTATGTGGATTTATACTTTGGCATGTTATTCAGATTAGAAGAATTACTTAGCAGAGAAGTAGACCTGGTAACGGAAAGAAGCATCAAAAACCCTTATTTCAAAGAAGAAATCACCAAAAATCGAATACTGATTTACCAATCTTCTGTTAATTAATGGACAACAGGATAAAACAATACTTGTATGATATCGAGCAATCTATAGACAATATAGAATTGTTCATGGCTACTGTAAATTCCTTTGAGAAATACGAAAAAGACAAGCTCATAAAGAGAGCCGTAGAACGAGAAATTGAAATAATCGGAGAGGCTATGAATAGAATTTTAGCAATCGATGAGTCAATAAATATCACAAATGCCCGTCAAATAGTAAGAACCCGAAACCAGATAATTCACGGATATGATGATATAGATGACATTATAATTTATGGTATAGTGAAGAAAAACATCCCAATATTGAAAAAAGAAATCGCTGAGTTATGACAAAATAATGATCGTATTCCTGAAGGTAGACATATAAAAAACTTTCACCAAATTTACAGCATTGAACACAACCGCCCACAACCATGACTGCCGTAAGCAAACGCAAACTCTACACCGTTATTGGCGCTTCCTCACTGGGTACATTAATCGAGTGGTACGACTTTTACATATTCGGCAGCCTGGCTACCATCCTCTCCGAAAAATTTTTCCCGCCCGGTAATCCTACTGCGGCCTTTTTAGCCACACTGGCCACCTTTGCGGCCGGATTTATAGTAAGACCTTTTGGCGCCCTGGTATTTGGCAGGCTGGGCGATTTAATCGGCCGCAAATACACTTTTTTGCTCACGCTGGTTTTGATGGGCGGTTCAACTTTTGCCATCGGAATCATACCCTCTTATGAAAATTTTGCCTGGGCGCCGGGCATCATACTTATACTGCGCCTCTTGCAGGGATTGGCATTGGGCGGCGAATACGGCGGCGCAGCCACTTACGTTGCGGAGCATTCCCCCCCGCACCGCAGGGGATATTATACAAGTTGGATTCAAACCACGGCTACGCTGGGTTTATTTCTTTCCCTTATTGTGATCATCACCTGCCAGCAATTGCTGAGCAAGGAAGATTATTACAACTGGGGCTGGCGACTGCCCTTTTTGCTGAGCATCGTGCTGTTGGCTATTTCCATTGTCATCCGCTTGAAGATGCAGGAATCGCCGCTGTTTGCCCAACTGAAAAGCGAAGGCAAAACATCGGTGAACCCCCTGAAAGAAAGTTTCGGCCACCGGGCCAATTTAAAAATGGTATTGCTGGCTTTATTCGGCGCTACCATGGGGCAGGGCGTAGTTTGGTATACCGGTCAGTTTTACGCCCAAACGTTTTTACTAAAAACCTGTAGCCTCGAACCTACCCAGACCAATACCTGGATCGGCATTGCGCTGCTGCTTGCCACGCCTTTCTTCATCGTATTCGGCTGGTTGAGCGATAAAATAGGCCGAAAGTCCATTATGCTGGCCGGCATGCTGCTGGCCATACTCAGCTATCGCGCCATATTCACCCAATTTTATCGCTATGCCGATGTGTCGCAGAAACAGGAAGTGGCGGCGGCAACGTTTACAAAAACCCATACAGAGGCGGTAAAGAAAAGCAATGACAGCCTATTGGTTACCACTACGTTTAAGCAATACACCGACGGAAGCACTGCTGAAACCGAGGTACGGCAATTATTTTCGGCCGATACAAGTAAAGAATCACCCATACCCGTGACAAAAAAGACGATTGTACTAGCTGATAGTTATGGTATAAAAATAATAGGACTCATTTTTTTACTGGTGCTATTTGTAACAATGGTGTATGGCCCTATCGCGGCTTTTTTGGTTGAATTATTTCCTACCAAAATACGGTATACCAGTATGAGCTTACCTTATCATATTGGTAACGGCGTTTTTGGCGGAATGGTGCCGTTTATAGCGACCCTGGTGTATGAATATTCCAAAACTGCGAGCAATCCCGCAGGGGATTATCTTGCAGGCTTGTGGTATCCTATTTCTGTTGCGGCAGTATGTTTTGTGATCGGATTGCTATACTTAAACAGCCGCAATAACCACGATCATTTAACGCATCATTAAACAAAACGAAATGGATAAGATAAAAAGAATACTGGGTGTTGTCTGGATGCTGCTGGGGCCGGCTACGCTTATTTTTCTGGTATATGAAGCCTGGCAAAAAATAAAAGCCAACCCGGTACACGATGTTTATCTGCCCTGGATGATCATCGTCATTATATGTATCCCTATCGCCATGGGCATGGTCTTGTTTGGGTATTTTGCATGGCTGGGTGAATATAGCCGGGAGAAGATCGAGTAATCATTCGTCATACGTCATTCGTCATTCGTCATTTATATCTTACCTTTGCCCCATCATCAACCTCCAATCGCTTGGAAATCGTCAAACACCACAAAACAGCGCTGTTGCTAGGCGCCACCGGGTTAGTAGGCCATTATTGCCTTCAGCTATTGCTGGCGCACGAGGCTTACGACAAAGTGGTCGTATTTAGCCGCCGTAAGCTGAAGATCACGCATGCCAAACTGGAAGAACACGTCATCGACTTCGAAAGGCTGGGCAAATACCAGCATTTGTTTAAAGGCGACGACTTATTCAGTTGCCTGGGCACTACGATGGCCAAAGCCGGAAGCAAAGAAGCGTTTTACACCGTAGATTTCGTATATCCCTACCAGGTAGCCCTGCTGGCTATCGAAAACGGCGTCAATCAGCTCTTGCTGGTCTCTTCCGTGGGCGCCGATCCCGAATCCATTTTTTATTACAGCCGGGTAAAAGGCGACCTGGAAATTGCCGTAAAAAAACTACCCTTCTGGGCTATCCACATTTTTCAACCCTCCGTGCTGCTCGGCGAGCGCAACGAAAACCGCTGGGGCGAGCAAATAGCCGGCAGACTGGCCAGGGGCTTCGATTATCTCACAGGTGGTATGCTGAGCAAATACAAGCCCATTGAAGCCGAAGTGGTGGCACAGGCCATGGTGAGCGCCGCACAAGGCCTCAAACCCGGCACGTTTGTGTATCCCTCGCATTACCTCCAACGCCTGGCCGGGGAGTTGGGAGGGGGCGACTTTAAGACTTTGAGACTTTGAGACTGTACGACTTTACGACTTTACGACTTTACGACTTTGCGACTTTAAGACTTTACGATTAAATGTCGTACTGTTATACTTTAACCTACAACCCACAACCCACAACCTACAACCTACAACCTACAACCCACAACCCACAACCTACAACCCACAACCCACAACAAAATGACAGATCCAATAGCAAAAACATCCACATTAACCGTAAAGGTGGGATTAGACCAGGCGGGAATTCCGATAGCCATCGAATGGGAAGCGGAAGATGCGCTTGGCAAAAAAGCGCCGGTAGACTGCAAGGCCATGTTATTGTCTTTTTTTAATACCCAGACCAAGGAAACCATGAAACTTGACTTGTGGACGAAAGACATGCAGGTAGACGAGATGGACCGGTTCATGTTTCAAACCTTGCGGGCCATGGCCGACACCTACTTCAAAGCCACCCAAAACAACAAACTGGCTGCCGATATGCAGCGTTTCGTCCAATATTTCGGGGAGCAAACTGAAATCATTCCGCGTCAACAATAAGTCATGATTTGCACTCGTTTGGGTACACTATCAAAGCTTTTGGTTAACTTTGCCGCATCTTTTTATCCTAACCAAACTATACAAGGACGGATATGTACACGAATAATAATGGCACAGGCGATCACGCAATTGTAAAAAGAGCCAAAGAGGACAGGTATCAGCACCACGACTATTTCAATATAGACGAGCTGCTGACCGAGGAGCATCTCCTTGCCCGCGACGCCGTGCGCACCTGGGTAAAACAGGAAGTCACACCGATCATCGAAGAATATGCCGACAAGGCGCAATGCCCTACCCATTTATTCAAAGGGCTGGCCGACATTGGCGCTTTCGGGCCCAGCATCCCCGCTGAATACGGCGGCGGCGGCATGGACGAAATGGCCTACGGCGTTATCATGCAGGAATTGGAACGCGGCGACTCAGGTATCCGCTCGATGGCCTCTGTTCAGGGCTCGCTGGTGATGTACCCCATCTTCCGCTTCGGTTCGGAAGAACAACGCCGCAAATACCTGCCCAAGCTCGGCAACGGCGAATTCATCGGCTGCTTCGGCCTTACCGAACCCGACTACGGCTCGAACCCCACCGATATGATCACCAACGTGAAAGACGACGGCGATGCGTATATCCTCAACGGCGCCAAAATGTGGATTACCAACTCACCGGTGGCCGACATCGCCGTGGTGTGGGCCCGCGACGAACAAGGCATTATCCGCGGTATGGTCGTGGAGCGCGATATGAAAGGGTTTTCTACACCCGAAATCAAAGGCAAATGGTCGCTGCGCGCTTCTATCACCGGCGAACTCGTCTTTGAAGACGTGCGCGTACCCAAGGCAAACGTATTGCCCAACGTTCAGGGTATGAAGGGGCCTCTGTCTTGTCTCAACAAAGCCCGCTACGGCATCGCCTGGGGTGCTATCGGCGCCGCGCTCGACTGCTACGATTCCGCCCTGCGGTATTCGCTGGAGCGCATACAGTTTGGAAAACCCATCGGGCAGTTCCAGCTCCAGCAGAAAAAACTCGCCGAGATGATCACCGAGATCACCAAAGCGCAATTGCTGATCTGGCGCCTGGGCTCTTTGGCCAACGTAGGCAAAGCCACACCGGCGCAAATCTCGATGGCCAAACGCAACAACGTCATGATGGCCCTCGAAATCGCCCGCGAAGCGCGCCAGATGCACGGCGGCATGGGTATCACCAACGAATACCCCGTGTTCCGCCATATGATGAACCTCGAAACAGTACTTACCTACGAAGGCACCCACGATATTCACCTGCTGATAACGGGTATGGATATCACCGGGCTAAATGCCTTTAAATAATAGCATAACGGCGGGGAAGCGACTTGTTTTTGGGGTCGCTTTTCCTTCCGAAAAAAAGGCCACAACATCATTTTTTACTATTACTAAAACAAATAAGGCCTTTTTATGCGTTTACATGAGAAAATAGAAACACAAATGAGATGGAAACACGTGGTTGGCGTGGTAGCCTTAATCTGCTGTAACCTCGCCGTCAACGCTCAGGGAGGAGCTATTCAACTGCAAAATCCCTCTTTCGAAGATTTTCCGAGACACAGCAAACCTCCTCGCGATTGGTACGACTGCGGTTTTCCCGGTGAAACCCCTCCCGACGTACAGCCCGACCCGGCTTTTACGTTCCAGGTGTCTAAACCCGCTGTGGACGGCGAGACTTACCTGGGACTGGTTGTGCGAGACAACGATACCTGGGAATCGGTTTCCCAACGCCTGAGCGCCCCACTGGAAAAAGGCAAATGTTACGAATTCAGTATCTATCTCGCCAAATCTCCCATGTATGTGAGTTCGAGCAGAACCACCGATGAAACCGCCAATTACACCACTCCCGTAAAATTGCGCGTATACGGCGGCTTCGGCAATTGCGACAAGCAATACCTGCTCGGCGAAACCAAGGTAATCAACCACGACCGCTGGCTGCAGTATAATTTCTTGTTTGAACCCATTGGAAATTACACCTATATCATTCTGGAGGCCTTCTATCAAACCCCTACCCTGTTCCCATATAATGGCAATATCCTGATCGACCATGCATCCGCTATTGTGCCGGTACCCTGCAAAAACAAAGATAAAAAAGAGGACGAAGTAGGCCCTACCCAGGAAGTGCAGCAGTCGCTGACGAATGCAACGCCCAAAACAGGCGACAAAAAACCTGCACAAAACAATAATCAACCCGCCAACGATAAACAGCAGGTTAAAAAACCCGCAGAACAACCCGTGGTACCCAAAGAAGAAAAACAACTGGATATCGCTACCGTAAAACGTGCCGACCTGAAAGAGGGCTCCACGATACGCATCAATAACCTGTTCTTCCAGGTAAACAAAGCCATTATTTCGGAAGAATCGAACCTCGTACTCGGGCAGATTCACGATTTTATGCGCAATAACTCCGACGTAATCGTCGAAATCGGAGGCCACACCAACGGCCTGTGCGACGACGATTACTGCAATAAATTATCT
>JAEUUQ010000026.1 GCA_016787505.1 Saprospiraceae bacterium
TGGCAGTCTCGTAACCCCAGCTTCGTACAATCAACTACTCAGAGAGGTTAGAGACGAATCGTTCGAAGACCTCCTGCAACTTAGAGAAGGCAGCGAACGCATCGATATGCTGTTTAAGGAGAAAAACGGCGAGATAACCGATGTTTTGCTACTTATCAGCAGTGAAGACGAGTTTATGCTGCTAAACCTCGAAGGACGCCTGAAATTCAGCGATCTGAATGACCTGGATATTGAAGTGGAAGGCGGAGATTATTTCAAAAAAATACCCGAGGAGAAGGCCATGTTGCCCAAGGCGTGATGGAGATTTTTTAGACTTTACGACTGTACGACTTTACGAACAATGATCATAATAGTCCTACAGTCGTAAAGTCTACTCCTCAGCCTACCAGCAGCGGAAAGTGCGCTTTGCGAACTTCCTCCACCTCAGCGATGGTTTTGGGTATCGGATTTCCCAAAATGCGATGGCCGGTAGCGGTTATGAGTACGTTGTCCTCGATCCGAACACCTCCAAAATCGCGGTAAGCCTGCAATTTATCGTAATTAATGAAATCCAGGTATTTGCCCTCATGCTGCCACAAATCCATCAACTCGGGGATAAAATACACGCCGGGTTCCACTGTAAGCACAAAGCCGGGTTGCAGCGCTCTGCCCAGTCTGAGCGATTTGAGGCCAAACTGCTTGCTCCGTTCCAACTCACCGGCATATCCCACGTATTGCTCGCCTACGTCTTCCATGTCGTGTACGTCGAGGCCCAGCATATGGCCGAGGCCGTGCGGGAAAAACAAAGCAAAGGCGCCGCTGGCGATAGCTTCGTCGGTATTGCCTTTCATCAATCCCAGTGATTTGAGTCCTTCCACCATCACCCGAGCGCTAAGCAGGTGCACGTCGTAGTAACGCACGTCTGGCTTGAGGGCATCTATAGCGCTAAGTTGCATCTGGAGCACGAGGTTGTAAATATCACGCTGCCGGGAGGTGAAAGTGGAGTCTACGGGAAATGTGCGCGTAATGTCGCCGGCATAAAACATATGGCTGTCGGCGCCAAAATCACCCAATATCAGCTTGCCGCTGGTGAGTGTATTGCCGTGATAGTGGTTGTGCAGCGTTTGGCCGTTGATAGTCAGGATAATCGAATAGCCGGGTTGCGTACCATGGGCTTGGGCAATACCTGCCGCAATTCCCGCCAGGGCTGCTTCGGTGATGCCTGGTTTGGCGGCTTTCATTACAGCCAGATGCATATCGCCGGTAAAATTCACGGCTTTTTCCAGCTCGGCTACTTCCTCGTCCGATTTGATGACGCGCTGGGCAACAATGGCTTTGATAAGCGATTCGGACACACCGGCGGCAAGTTGATCTAACGGCGTATCCAGCCAACGGCTCAGCCTGATGCTGTTGTCACCCCGGTATGGAGGAAGGTAGTGGATATTTCGCTGCCCGGCTTTGGCCGCTCGCAGCTTATCGGTCAATGCGGCGTAAGGGGCCGTATGAGTAACGCCGATTCGATGTGCCAACTCAGCCATGGAGGGCTGAGGGCCCATCCACACGATATAATCAATGCTTAAATCGTCGCCGAATAACGTGGTTGTATTTTCATCGATATCGATCACCAAGGCCAAACCAGGCTGAGAAATACCCGCGAAATAGAGGAAATGGCTGTCTTGCCGGTAAGGGTAAGTATTATCGAGGTAATTCATCGGGCTGTCGTCGTTGCCCGGCAATAAAATAATTCCGCTGCCTACCTCTTTCTGCAATCGGGCCCTGCGGGCTGCATAGGTGGCGGCATCAAAAAGATGATTATTTATCATGTGTTCTTCGCTTTAACTCATCTCGTATCTCTGCAGCGCGCTCGTATTCTTCTTTGCCAAGCGCATCTTCGAGCATTTCAAGCAATTTGTCGTAGTTGATGCTATCCAGCGATGCTTCCGGATTGGAAAGACGCGGAGTAACCGGGGCCTCTTCCAGGGCGATGCCGGCTTCATCGAGTATGGCTGCATTGGCATATATCGGACAGCCAAATCTGACGGCTAGTGCTATAGCATCAGAGGTGCGCGCATCCAATTCAAATATTTCGCCATTCGCTTTAGCGCAAACCAGCATGGCATAAAAAACGCCCTCTTTTAGTTCGGAGATAATAACCTCCTGCAATTGGACGCCCAATGCTACCAATGCATTTTTGAATAGATCGTGCGTGAGCGGTCTGTTTGGTTGTATGCTTTCAATGGCGATGGCAATGGCTTGTGCTTCGAACCCCCCGATAACTACCGGCAACCGCCTCGTGCCGTCTTCCTCTTTTAATACTACGACAAAACTATTGGGCTGTGATTCGCTATTGGCAATCGCCACAATATGCATTTCTATTTTAAACATAGCCTTGCCTCTTCTTTTATCTTATTTCAGAACACCTTCAAGCAGGATACGGTTGTAGCTTTCACCTCTTGATTAAGGCTGAAGTGCGTATTTCCCTCGCAATATAATGAATTGTGTAAAAAGCCGCCAATTTTGTATAATTGTCCTTTTATGGTATTTTTCAAGCACAATTCTAAAACCCTCCAAATCACACATATGCGTATTCGAACCCTTCTTTTTGTGTGGCTGGGTTGCCATGTTAGCGGCTTATTTGCCCAACCCGATGCGAAAGCCGTTTTGAGGTACCCGGCCCTAAGCCCCGACGGCGCTACTCTGGCATTTTGCTACCAGGGAGATATCTGGACGGTGCCTTCGTCAGGAGGAAAAGCCGCCCGCCTCACAGTCCACGAAGCATACGAGAGCCATCCTCAATGGAGCCCCGACGGCCAATCAATCGCCTTTCAGGGTAACCGGTTTGGCAATAACGATATCTATGTGATGAGCGCTTCCGGCGGAACGCCCAGACGACTCACCCATTTTTCCGTCAATGACGAAAATCCCAAATGGGATCCCGCCGGGCGCATTGTGTTTAATTCCCGTCGCTATTATGCTTCCGTAGAACGCTCTCCGGAGATAATGACGGTATCGGCTGAGGGAGGCACGCCCTACCGCCGTTCCGATGGGCTGGGCAATGCGCCCTGCCTCTCGCCCGATGGCCGTTGGCTGGCCTTCGAATACGGATCCTGCCCGGCCAACAGGGAAGCCTATCAAGGACCCGCACAGCGCGATATTTGGCTGCAGGACACTCAAACCGGAGATTTGCACCGCCTCACTACTTTTGAGGGCCAGGATGTGCAGCCAATTTGGGCAGGTCCTTCTGCGTTGTATTTCCTGAGCGCACGCAGCGGGCGCTACAATCTGTACCGGCAGCCAATTCAAAATGGTCGGGCAAATGGCGAGCCCGTCGCTTTAACCCGGTTTACCGACGAAGGAATACGCTATTTTAGTGTTAGTGCAGATGGCGCGCATATCGTGTTTGAAAAAGGCGCGGATTTACGCTATCTGTCTGCAACTTCTACAGACGAATCCAAATTATTGAATATTGACGTAAAAAGTGATGAACGCTTCGACCCATACAAAACTCAAGTGCTGAGTGATAAAGCTACCGACTTTTCGCTCTCTCCCAATGGGAAATACATTGCTTTTACGGTTCGCGGAGAAATATTTATTACCCAGGCCAATAAAGAAAAACG
>JAEUUQ010000089.1 GCA_016787505.1 Saprospiraceae bacterium
TTCCACCATTGATCGTCGTTTCTGCGATTTTTCTTTGGCGGCCAGGGGCGTTTGATGATGACATAACGCAATGATATGCCGGTTTGAGGGTAGAAGGTGGATTCCCCGCCCCTGATATTGATGGCCGGCTTGAAATCGTAGGAGATGTTAAATTTGCCCAGACTAAGCTCAAGCCCTGCAATCACGGTGATACCCATGGGGTTGCTATAGTCTTCAACAGGCGTGCCTTCTACCGATGCAGGCGCCTTTCCCCATCCCATATGAAATCCGCCGCCGGTATAGAAATTAAGCCGCCGGGTCAGAAACGGCATATGCTGCTCGCCCATGATGGTTACGATGGCTTCTTCGCGCTGTAGGCTCGATTGTACGATGGCTTCTATGCTGGTGCGTTTTGCCACGCGCTGCTGGATGGTGACACCCCAATCAGTGCCCAATCGCATGCCCATGGCAGTGTTGTAGGACTGCGCTTCTGCGCGGATGATGCCTCCAAAGAGGAGCATCATGGTGAGTTGTAGGTAGGTTGCTGGTTTCATACCCCCCCAAACGTCACGTATAGACGCAAAATTTTACGTCTATACGTGAATTTTGGGTTTTTATTCAAAAAAATTATCGTACTGGTTTCTATGGCCGGGCTCGCGGATAGGCTCTTTGATAGGTGCGTCGAGATCGAGCACGTCATCTTCGCTGTTAGCCTGGAGTAGGAGCGTGTCTTTTTCCTTGCCCAATATAAGAGATACGCCCTCTTTCTCCCATTTTTCCAGCATTTTGAGGCCCTCTTCTTCGAAAATACCGTTTTGGAGATCCACGGAGTTCATGAATCCGGCAGACATTTCCATAAAACGCTCCATTTCACCCACTTTGCCGGCTACATCATCGGCGATAGATTCCATCGCCATGTCAAACATAGCGCGCTTATCGGGGTCGCCGCTAATGATACTCATAGCCGAGCGCATAGCGCTATGGCTGGCATGAATTACTTTGCGCTCTTGTTCTTTGACTTCAACCTGGTCTTTGATGTCTTCCATCAGTACCTGAGAATTCTCGTACATCTTTGTCAATACGCGGTAGAGAATTTCCATTTTGCGGTAAAGGTCTTCCAGCCTGATATTTGACTCCTGTAACCTGCCTGCGCGCCTCGATTTGAGGATCATAATGGCCTGCTTATCGGATTCTTTGGCTTTGCTGGCTAGTTGAAGGTTGCTTTGTATCTCCTTCTTATTGATATGGATCATCTCCCCCAACTTGTGCATTTGCCCGCGCAACTGGCTGATCTGTTTGTTCATTTTGCGCAGGTTGTTTTGCAATTCTTCCACATAGGACTTAAGGATTCCGATGGGGTCGAGTTGTACAAAAATGCCGGTTATCCAGCGCATGATACTTTTATAGCTATAAAAGACCAGGTTGCGCATTCGGGGGTCCAATACTACGTATACCAATGCGCCTAGTGCCATGAGCATTAGGGCAAGGTTAATCGTGTTTTTTGCCAGTACGAGCAATACCGGAAGGCCGACATACAGCAAATAGCCGCCGCCCAATATCAATCCAGCCAAAAAAAGCAATCCCGTTATGCCTTCGGGCCTTTGCCAGAAGGTTTTCGGTTTCATGTCATTACCGTGAGAGTCCATTATGAATTCGTTTGTTTAGATGTACTGCCAAAATCGCCTAACCTCTGCCTTGTTTCCACCAGGTATAACCCAGATAGGCGGCGCCGGCCAGAATGGCGATAAAAGCTATGTTAATAAGGAACGGCAAAAGCCGTACTCCGATGATGAGGGCTACTGCGAGCACCGCGAAGCCGATCAGTCTTTTTTTCATTTGTTCATCCATGACGTTCGATTTTTTAAATGATAACACCAATATGCGCTACTTATTTGAGATAGCGCTTCATATTTTCGACATCACGGCCAATCTGTTCCACCAATGCATTATAAGTGGCAACGAAATTGTTTTTGGTGGTCTCCACTTTGACTACCGCATCTTCTATTTCTTTTTTTAATGCGCCGGCTTTTTGCTTATGGGCTTCGATCTCTTTTGTCAATTGGGCGATTTGCGCCATCTTGGTGCGCGCCACTTCTTCCAATTGCTTGATCTCGTTTTCTTTGTTGCCTATCTGCTTTTCCCGCTGGGCATTGTGGGCCTGGTTGAATTTATTTTCTTCCTGTTTGATGATATTCAGGTAGTGTTCGGCGGTTTGTACAAGCGTTTGGGCGGTGGCGCCCAGCGTTTGGGCCATGGCAAACGCCGACTGGAAGCGGGTGGGCTCGTCCATGGGCATCTTTTCGAGCGAGCGTAGCGACTGCTTGAATTCGAGGTAGTCAAACCCGCCGAGGTTGTTGTCCTGCATGGACTTGAATAAGACTTCCAGAAATTGCTGGTTTACCTGGCCTGCGCCGGGGGTGGCTGCTTTGCCGGCTTCAGCCGGGGCATCGCCTTGCGGCGCCTGGGTAGTGCCAGGCATCGTTTTCTGTACGCCCTTGGGCCCCTGAGCGCCTTCTTCTTCTACGATAAACAGCGACTTTAAGTTCTTGAGCATGAGTTATGCCGTGCTTGTGCTTGTGAATATTGCCTGCAAATTACGGAAATTTAACGCAAAGCGGCAATTAGAAGCCGTTCTGTTTTTTACGGTATGTTACAGCGCTAAAATTTGCCTACTTTTGCGCGGCAAGCATTGTTTGTTTATGACTTTCGATATTACTATCCCGGTACTCAATGAGGAGGCGACACTGGCCGCGCAGGTAACCATATTGCACTGCTTTTTGACCCAGCATTTTCCCCAACGCGATCAATGGCGTATTGTGATCGCCGACAACGGCTCTACCGACCGTACTTTTGAAATCGCTCAATCGCTCAGCAACGAATGGCCCGAAGTGGTTGTTGTGAAGGTGCCGCGAAAAGGCGTAGGCCTCGCTCTCAAAACTTCCTGGGCACAGTCACGGGCCGATATCGTAGGTTATATGGACCTCGACCTGGCCACCGATTTGTCGCACTTCCTGCAATCTTATGACGCTATAGCCCATAATGGCTTCGATCTGGTGTACGCCACCCGCCTGCATCCCCAATCGCGGGTGATCGGCCGTACCCTGAAAAGAGAATTCACATCCCGCGTGTTCAATTGGCTGCTCAAATTATATTTGGGTGTCAAATTTTCTGACGGCATGTGCGGGTTCAAGTTTCTCAAACGATCGGTTTACCCCGTTTTGTACGAGGCCGGCGCCCAAAACGACGGCTGGTTTTTTTCTACCGAATTGCTTACTACCGCCGAATGGCTCCAGCTTAAATTATTTGAATTACCGGTAACCTGGACAGACGATACTTCCAGCAGCAGGGTGAAGATTATCCCGCTGGCGAAAAGATACCTGCGCGACATGCATCAACTCAAAATGAGAAAAAAACAGCAAGATGGCACCGGCAAGCAATGATATACCAGCGCTGATACTCGGTACGGCCATGTGGGGCTGGACAATGGATGCCCACATTTGCTTTAGCGTGCTCGACACCTTTTACGAAGCTGGTTTTCGCCAGGTTGACGCCGCTACCAATTACCCTATCAACAGACAACCCGCAGATTTTCGGCTTTCAGAACGCATTTTATGCGATTGGATACGGACACACGGCGTAACCGACCTGAGGGTAATGATGAAAGTGGGCAGCGTCGATAATATGCGGAGCCCGGATAATAACCTCCGCAAAAGCTTTTTGCTGATGTGTCTCGATGACTATCGCGAACTATTGGGCCCCAATTTGGATATGCTGATGATTCATTGGGACAACAGAGATGATCAGTCCGAAATCGCCCAAACACTCGAAGCCCTTGCGCTCGTCCGGGCTGCCGGATTGAAAGTAGGCCTATCCGGCATTCGTTTCCCCGAAGTTTACGCCAAAGCAAACGAAACGTTGCAGTTAAATTTTTACATTCAAATAAAACACAATCTGTTACAGTCTGATTATAATAAATATAAGCCTTTTCATGGTAAAAGGCGTTTTCTGGCATACGGCATCAACGCCGGCGGTGTCAAACTGGATGCAGCTGAATATGCGCCGAAAAGCTCCCTGACCGTTAGGGGAGGGGATACCTCCAACCAGTCGCCGCTGATTGCAGGTTTAATAAACTGGCTAGACTCACAACAAGCGAAGTATGTATCCGACTTTAACCAGTGTAGTATGGCCTATGCGTATCACAGCAAAGACATTGCCGGATTATTGATCGGTCCGTCAAGAGTAGATCAGCTCCGCGATACGATCGATTTTTATAAAAAATTGCAACAAACAGATTATCAGCATATTTACGATCAATTAGTTGAACTAAAAAAACAATATGCCGGGGCGCAGTGAGCACTATGATTTTGTAATCATCGGAGGGGGTATCTTTGGCGTGTATGCCGCCCTATACCTTGCTCATTGCCGCTATAGCGTGTGCTTGATTGAAAAGGAGCGCGAATTGCTCAAAAAAGCATCTATCGTCAACCAGGCGCGACTGCATAGCGGCTACCACTATCCGCGCAGTGTGGCTACGGCTATTATGTCAAATGACAATAAAGAGCGTTTCACGGCAGATCATCGTGATTTTATCAATTTTACATTCGAGCAATATTACGCCATCGACAGGTACGGCTCGTTTACCGACGCCAATCAATTTGCGCGTTTCAGCGAATTTATCGGTATACCCTGCAAGGAAGTAGCCTATCACCCGCTATTTAAC
>JAEUUQ010000097.1 GCA_016787505.1 Saprospiraceae bacterium
CAAGCACTAAATATACGGCGAATTTTAAAAACACAATGTTAAATACAACAAAATGTTTCTGTCTTCGTACAAAATAAGAAAAAAAAGGGGAGCTACCCAAATACAATAATTAAGCACAGCCACCCCTCAACCATTCCCCCCAAAA
Organism: Saprospiraceae bacterium; assembly: GCA_016787505.1. Taxonomy (GTDB): domain Bacteria; phylum Bacteroidota; class Bacteroidia; order Chitinophagales; family Saprospiraceae; genus JABWBR01. The sequence continues at coordinate 146 of JAEUUQ010000097.1, forward strand.
TCCGTTATATAAAAAATTCCACACGCACCCACTTTGAAAAAGAAACTCACTTCTACCCGTTGGTTATTGCTCATGGCCTGGCGCGACAGCCGCCGGAGCTGGGGCAGACTGCTGCTTTTTGCCTCCTCTATCATCATTGGCGTGGCGGCCATGGTGGCTATTCAGTCGTTTAGCGAAAACCTGCAACGCGATATACGCCGGCAGTCGCGCACGCTGCTGGGCGCCGATATGCGCCTCGAAAGCGCCATGCCCCTGCCCGATACGATTGCCCGGCAGGTGGACGCGCTGGGCGACGCCCGCACGAAAACGGTGAGCTTTGTATCGATGGCGCTATTCCCTAAAAAGCAGGCCACGCGACTGGTCTTTGTGCAGGCCATCGACGACCAATACCCGCTATACGGCAAACTGACCACCAACCCCGCCAACGCCCTGGCCCAATTCCGGCAGGACGGGTCGCCGCAGATATTGGTGGACAAGACTGTGCTGCTGCAATTTGCCCTGGAACCCGGCGACTCGGTGAAGGTGGGCAACGTGATGTTCCACATCGCCGGCGAGATTACGGCGCTGCCCGGCCGACCCGGCTTCGCCGCTGCCGTGGCGCCCGTCGTGCTGATACCCGCCGATTACCTGCAAGCTACCGAACTGCTGCAGCGTGGCAGCCGGGTCACCTATACCTGGCTCCTTCGCTGGGACGACAACGCCGGGGTAAACGCCCTGGCCGAGCAGTACCGCGAAAGCTGGAAACAGGCGGCTATCGATGTAGAGACCGCCCAGGAACGACAAGAAGGTATCAGCCAGGGCTTCCGCAGCCTCGGCTCATTCCTGCAACTGGTGGGCTTTGTGGCGCTGCTGCTGGGCTGTATCGGCGTGGCCAGCGCGGTGAAGGTGTATATCAAAGAAAAACAAAGCACGGTGGCCATCCTCCGCTGCCTGGGCGCAGCGGGGCGGCAGACCTTCCAGTTGTACGTATTCCAGGTGCTGGCCGTGAGCGCCGCCAGCGCGGCTATTGGCGTGGCGCTGGGTAGCGCCCTGCAATGGCTGCTGCCGCTGGTTTTTGCCGATTTTTTGCCGTTGGAAGACGTGGAAATCGCCCTCTCCTGGCGGGCGGCCCTGCAAGGCTGGCTCACCGGCACGGGCATGGCGCTGTTGTTCGCTACCCTACCCCTGCTGGCCGTGCGCCATATAGCCCCGCTGCGTATCCTGCGCATCAATGTGGAAGACGACGCCCAGACCGGCCGATTGGAACGCTGGATTTTGTATATCGCCATTTTTGCTTTTGTAGCCGGCGTGGCCTGGTGGCAGGCCGGGGCTATGGCTGCCCTGTTTTTTACGGTGGGCAGCGCCGTGGGACTCGCCCTGCTGGCCGGCGTAGCCGAAGGACTCATGTGGACGCTGCGGCGGTTTTTTCCCTCCAACTGGCCTTACCCGCTGCGACAGGGATTGGCTAACCTGTATCGGCCTAATAATCAGACACTTACACTTCTGATTACCATTGGTTTAGGTACAAATTTGTTGGCCACGCTATTCCTGACCCGCGACGTGCTGCTGCAACAGGTAAGTCTCGCCGGCGGCGGCGACAGGCCCAATATGGTGTTATTTGACATACAAACACCCCAAAAAGAAGGCGTGGCAAAATTGGTTTCTGATTATAAAATGCCCCTGATACAACAGGTGCCCATCGTGACCATGCGCCTGGAATCGATCGACGGCATCACCAAGGCCGAAGCCCTGGCCGACACCACCGACGGCATCCGCCGCTGGGTGTTCGACCGCGAATACCGGGTAACATACCGCGATACGCTCATCGATTCGGAGACGATCAAAGAAGGTACCTGGCACGGCGACAAACCCGACGACGGCAAAATATACGTCTCGGTGGCGAGCAACGTGGCCGAGGATATGAAGGTGAAAGTGGGCAGCAAAATGATCTTTTCGGTGCAGGGCCTGCTTATGGAAACCGAGGTGTCCAGCATCCGCGAGGTAGATTTTGGCAGGATTCAGACTAATTTTCTGGTAGTGTTCCCCACGAGCGTGCTCGAAAAAGCCCCGCAATTTCACGTGGTGATCACCAAAACGGGCGATGCCGGGCAATCGGCCCAGTTCCAGCGCCGCCTGGTGGGCGATTTCCCCAATGTATCAGTGGTCGACCTCACGCAAATCCTGCGCACCGTCGACGATGTACTGGGCAAGTTGTCGTTTGTGATCCGCTTTATGGCGCTGTTCAGTATCCTCACCGGACTGATGGTGCTGGTAAGCGCGCTGGTGATGAGCCGCTACCAGCGCATCAGGGAGAGCGTATTGCTGCGCACCCTGGGCGCCCACCGGCGCCAGATTATGCTGATCAATTCTGTGGAATACCTCGTGCTGGGCAGTCTGGCTGCCTTTACCGGCCTATTGCTGGCCGTAGTAGGCGCCTGGGCTCTGTCGGTGTTCCAGTTCGATATACCCTTTACGATGCGCTGGCAGCCGCCGGTGTTGCTTTTTGTAGCTGTGGTGGGCGTGACGCTGATCGTGGGCTGGTTCAACAGCCGCTCGGCGGTGAATTATCCGCCGCTGGAGGTGCTGCGGAAAGAGGGATAAGGGGGTGCAGGGTTATTTATTTACCACAGAGTTAAACGGAGTTAAACCGAGTGCCACAGAGTCAAAATCTCGCTCTGTGTTACTCGGTTTAACTCCGTTTAACTCTGTGGTGAAAAAAAATCCTATTTTTATACGTAATTATCTACGCACATGACTCGATTAAGCGTAAACATCAACAAAGTCGCGCTCATTCGCAACTCCCGGGGCGGCAACCTGCCCGATTTGCTGGAAGTAGCGCAGGATTGCGAAACCTTCGGCGCGGAAGGCATTACGGTGCACCCACGGCCCGACCAGCGCCATATCCGCTATTCCGATGTGCCGGAGCTAAAAACGATAGTGCGCACCGAATTTAATATCGAGGGCAATCCCACGCCGGAGTTTATGGCCCTGGTGTTGCAAAATAAACCCGATCAATGTACCCTGGTGCCCGACGACCCCGCAGCGCTTACCTCCGACCAGGGCTGGGATACGATCAAACACGCTGATTTTCTGAAAGATATTATCGCTCAACTACAAAGCGCCGGCATCCGGGTATCGCTTTTTGTCGACCCGGCGGAGCGTTTTGTAGAAGGCGCCAAAGCCGTCGGCGCCGACCGCATTGAGTTTTATACGGGCCACTACGCCCACCAGTTTGCCCAAGACCGCGACAAGGCCGTGGCCCCCCACGCCCGCTGCGCCCGCCTGGCCAACCAGATCGGCATCGGTATCAACGCCGGCCACGATCTCAATCTCGATAATCTCCGCTTTTACAAGGAAAATGTGGAAAATCTGCTCGAGGTCTCTATCGGCCACGCCCTGATCTGCGATGCGCTGTATTTCGGGCTGGAGAATACGATTCAGATGTATCTCCGGGAACTGGCGGGGTAGGTTGTCGGTTGTCGGTTGTCGGTTTGCAAGTTTTAGGTTTATAAGAACTGATAACCGACAACTGACAACCGACAACTCACTCCCGATTTTCCACAAAAAAAAGCTGACGGTTATCGAGGTCAAAGGCACAGAGGAAGCCAATACCGGGCATGCGATCCTT
>JAEUUQ010000098.1 GCA_016787505.1 Saprospiraceae bacterium
GCGCGTTCTTTGTCGCTCGCTTCTTCGAGTAATTCCGCGAATTCATCGCCAAGCACAGCAGAGTTGTCCTGCAATAAATCAAAAAAAGCAGCGCCGTCACCTTCGCGAAAACGCCTGATTACGGTGCGATTGGTAAGCAAAACAGAATCTATTCCAAACAAATGAGGTTGCATATCGCGGGTTTTCAACATAGCTCAAATGTAGGCTTTTCAAGTGAATATTTGTGGCAAGCATTCTCACAACCTAAAGGAATTCCCATCTTTGCTTTTTGGGAGATATGGTTTAGTGCATGCGCAGTTTAGTGATAAGGTTTAGTTTTCTAAACGTCCAGCTAAACCCAATCGCTAAACCCAATCGCTAAACCCTAACGCTAAACAGCCATTTACAATGAACCGGTTTTTCCGTGGACAATTGGGCATAAAACTGAGGCTGGTGGCCTGGATTGCGGTGGCTTGGACCTTAATGGGTTTGCTCGACGCCCTGAATACCCACGCCCTGGCCAAAAGTTTGTACATGCATCCTACGGAGGTTTATCGCTTCAAGCAATCTCTTTGGTTTAGCGCTATTTCGGCATTTTTTGCCGGATTGTTATCAGGTTCTGTATTGTTATTTTTTCTGCGGGAAAGGGTGCGCACCAAGTCTTTTGGTTTCGCGATATTAATCAACAGCCTGGTGCTTTCTACGCTCAACTTTGGCATCACTACCATATCTTACGATTTATTTCTGAGTCTTCGCTCAGGCATGGGCCCGCTCTCTCCGCCCATCCTGCAGGAAGCATCGGCCTTGTTGCACAGTTCAATCTATTACCGAAGCCTCGTCTTTTGGTCGCTGGTGGTGTTTCTGACCATTGTTTTTTTGCACGTTAATGAAAAATACGGCACCGGCGTATTCTTCAATTTGTTGATGGGGCGTTATCACAAGCCCAGAGAAGAAGAACGGATTTTTATGTTTGTCGATATGAAATCGTCGACCCTCATTGCAGAAAGGCTGGGGCATATCCGGTTTTTCAACCTGCTCAACGACTTTTTTCGCGATATCACCGATCCCGTCTCGGATGCGGGCGGCGAGATATACCAATACGTGGGCGACGAGGTTGTGATTTCGTGGCCCATTGAGCGCGGGCTGACGCAAGCTAATTGTATCCGCTGCTTTTACGGCATGCGCGAAGCTATTTTGAAGCAATCGCAACGATATCGCGAGAAATACGGCCTGGTACCCGATTTCAAGGCGGGATTGCACTGTGGCATGGTCACGATTGGCGAAATAGGCGTGATAAAAAAAGATATCGTTTTTTCGGGCGATGTGCTCAATACTACTTCCCGCATCCAGGATGTATGCAACCGCTATGACGTACGCATTTTATTGTCGAAATACCTGCTCGACAAGCTGCATTTGCCGCCGCACAGCATGCAGTTTATGCGTGTGGGCATCATCGAATTGAAGGGCAAACGCCAGAAAGTGGAGTTATTCACTATCGAAGACAGCGACAAACCTGCCAAAGAAGGCCGCGTATGGCCCCTGGTAGACGAAGAAGACTGGGTTAGAGATGACTACTAATAGGTGCTCAATCCCAGTTTTTTCCGTAAGGATACATCTTCTACATTGTTTTTATTCCAGTAATCAGTCAGTGTAGTATGCGTGCTGCGGGCAATTGTGGTACGCATTTGTTTGTCGAAAGATGGGTGGGTATCCAGCCAGCCGGCGATGCGATACGGCGGCGCCGCTTCGAATATGATTTCCAGGGTTCGGTTGAGCGAGGGGTATTGCAGCCGGTATACGCGCAGGTCTTTTCCTTTTATTTCTTTGCCAGAATAGGTATCGAGGGTGGCTACCGCCTTCAGGGGTTTGAAATCAATATGCATCAACCTCACGTGCATGGCGCCCGGAAGCAACTCGATTTCGCCCTGGGGCAATTTGCCGGGATTGATGCGTATGCGATTGTACAATTCGTCTTCCAGCGGAATAGCGGGCACGCTTAAATGCTTGTCGCCTTCGTTTTCGAAATACGAAAACGAGCCGGTTTCGTATAAATTGTCTTTTAGATTGACTTGCAAATAGGTTTGCCCGCACCACTCCTGCACGGTATTGGTCAACTTGAGGGTATGCGGGTAGTCGGCACGCCCCACCGGGGTAAATACCGAGGCCATCACAGAATAGTCGTATATCCCGGTATCAAACTTGCGAATTGCATTGTTTTTGAGTACCAGTACGCTATTGGGATTGGTGTATTTTTCGTTTTTAACCTGTTTGTCGGTAAGGAAGTCTTCGGTCACAAATACCATCACGGCTTCACCCTTGTGCAACCCGCGATAGCGATGCTGTATCAATTCATATCGGGTCACTTCTGCTTTGCCCTGGTACCAGTAGCTGCTCAGCGCATCGGTGGGCAAGGTGTCCGTAATGGTAGCTGCGCCATGTTTTTCTTTAGAGTCAAGCATATCCGGCGTTCTCCAAAAACAAAAAAACAGGGTTATTACTACGGCCCCAATTACGATGATGATATTTTTCATAAAAGCGTTTGTTCTTGCTATTTGTAGAAATACAATTATACGGGTTTTGGTTCAGTTAGGGCTTAGGGTTTAGCAGTTAGGGTTTAGCAGCTGAGAGCTGAGAGCTAACTGCTAACCGCTAAGCCCTGACTAATCCGCAAAGCGGCATTGCCATCGCCGTAAAGCGCCGGCGACTGGCAGCGGGAGGCATAATACCCCGCGTCATCCAGCAAGCGATTGGCCTCTTCGAGCAGGGTTTGGGGCGATACGCGTTTCACCACGCCGGCTTGTTCGGCTTCGGGGCGCTCGGTGACCTCGCGAAGCAGGATCACCGGCTTGTGTAACATGCTGGCTTCTTCC
>JAEUUQ010000134.1 GCA_016787505.1 Saprospiraceae bacterium
TCCCTCCAATTTCTCAATGATATTCGCCGCTGCCGAGTAGGTGGCCTGCATGTCCGTGGCCTGGTCTTTGGCGGCAAACAGGGCCATCTCGCAGGTTTGTACGACCTGGCTGAAAGCGGCAACCAATGCCGCGTCTACGCCTGCTTCTTCCATGCGTTGGCGGGCCAGCGTTTTCGACCATGCCGCAGGGGGGATGTCGAATTTATACCCCAGGTAGGCAACCAGCCCTTTTTCAATTTCGTCATAAAAAGGACGGCTTTGGCCGGCATCAAGGTGGGCTTTTGCCGTGGATAGCCGGGCTATGGCTGTTTTTCGAGCCCGCTGACTCTGATATTCGAGCGAATTGCGGCCTTCCACGCGTTGCTGTCTGCGCTTTAACAGCCAGGCCATGCTAAGGGCCAATAGAGGCAACACAAGCCCTATCCATAGCCAATGAGTTACCCATAGTGAAAAATGGTAAGTGCTACGAGCAGATAGCGTTTTGAGCGGCAGAATTTCAGAGTCGTCGGCTTGTATTTTTGTGGGCGTAACATCCGATTTGTTTAAATGCCCCTGGCTGACGTTGAGCGTGATGGGGTCGGCGCTGATCGTAGTGTATTTTGTCGAGTCGATATCAAAATAGACAAAAGCAGGGGTTATAGTAAAAATGCCGACTTCGCGAGGCACCAGAATGTATTCAAATACTTTTTTTCCCATTACCCGGCCATTCTCCTCAAAGGTTCGGTCTTCCTGTACTTTAGGAGGGTAGACTTCAAAAGACTCCGGGAAATCTATTGGAGGGGCCTGCAGGCGCTTTATGTCGCCGTCTCCCTCAACGGCTATGGTCAGGGAGAGGGCATCGTCGGTAGTCAGGTCATTGAGATTGACGCCGAAAATCGCTTTATAATGCCCTACCGCCCCGCTAAAGGAAGCCGGTGCAGGCTGGGGCAGGGGCTGCACCTGGATGACAGCGGGCGGCGTCGCTGCCGGGATTCTTTTCACCGGACGAGGCATAAAAAGCGACAGTCCCCCGGGGTCGTCACCCAGTATATTGAGCTGCACCTCGTACGGATCAACCTGCAGCGCCCCCGAGCGCTGCGGATACAGGGCCATGCGCTTCAATACTTTGGTGTGGTATTGGCGTTTGTTTAAGATTTCCCGCTGCCAGGGCGCATCAAAACGCCTGATTTCTTCTACATAAAAGCCGTCGTATTTTGATTCTCCGATCGGGTTGAAACTACCCACATGGTCTTCTGCGTACAATTTGTAATCGAGCAGGACTTGCTGGCCTATCCATGCCCGGGTGGGCTTGGCTTCAGCTTGCATAAAAAAAGGCTCTCCGGCGGTACTACTTGCCTGGCGGCTGTCGAGCACTTCAATCTCCAATTTTTGGGTATACAGGGTTCTGTTGTCTACCCGAATGCCCGCGGGGTCTATGGTTAGTTTGCCAAGCCGGCGGGGCTTTAAGGTATATGCATAACCGGCGCTGGTCGAAAACTGACCATTGATGAGCGAGGTGCTTACCGAGCGGTTGGGCCCCGACACTACGGTGAAATCTTTGAAGGCAGGTGGCTGGAAATTCTTGCCTTCAGCATTGGTAAGCGTAAAAGATACCTCCACAAAGCTGTTGAGCAATATCTGCCGGGCATCGGCAGTAGCCTCGAAGGTGGGCTTGTCTTGGGCGCTTGCAGTAGCCGAATACCCCAGCAGTACAGCTACCCAAAAATAGCGGCGAATAGAAAAAGAGAGTTGTATTTCTTTGAAAAGGATCACAGTTTGTACACTTTGCGCTTCTTCTTGGGGGATTTTTCTTTTTCGGGCGCCGGTTTTTCAATTTCAGGACTTGGAAATACAGGTGGCGCCGGCATAAAATCTTCTGGCCAGTATCTTTGCGATTGGGTAGCACCAGGCGTTTGTTTGACGCCGTCGGGATTGGGCGCCACCATGACTTCAAGGGGCTGTGTTTCTAATACTTTGCCGTCGACTTCTATGGCGGCAGGCAAAATATAGTAGTTGCCTATGTCTTTGGGCTCCAGGTAATAAGAATAGGATAAACTTTGCGTCACTTTGCCGTTTGCAATGCTGAAACTAGAGGCCGTATTAGGCCCGCTTACTACATCAAAATCTTCGAATGCAGGGGGCTCAAATTTGTCGCCTTGCGCATTTTCGAGCGAAAAGGTCACTTGAAAATAATTGCCCAGCAAAATGGAATCGGTGCTCACCGATACGGTGAATCGCGCCTCAGACTGTGCCGTTGCAAAAAAAACGCAACAAACCGCACCCATCACAAGCAAGATTGTCTTTCTCATCGGTAGTTGATTTGTTTGTTTTGCCTAAATAACGTTGTAAAGCCTGTAAATGTTGGCGGACAAAGTTACGCCATTTTCATAAAAAAGTAGAGACGCGATTCATCGCGTCTCTATCATAAAAAAGGTAGAGACGCGATGAATCGCGTCTCTACCGAAATCCGTGGATCTATCATGTGCAAAACGTCAATTCTTCGAAATAATAAATTTCGACGATTGTACCTCCTGGCCGTTATCAGCCTGCAGATAGTAAGCGCCTTGCGGCAAATTGCCGAGGTATAGCGTTTCTGTAAAAATACCTTCGAGTACGCCCGCAGCCTGCTGTTGTACGAGTTGGCCGAAGGCATTGTATACCCGCAATTGCACAGGGCCTTCCCAGCCTTCAAAAGTAACTTGCAGGGCATCTCGAGTTGGGTTGGGAGAGAGCAGCAGTGCGCCGGCAGATTCTTCTACCAGCAATTGCTGCGCTCCTTCGCCTTCGGCGAGGTTGCCGTTGCAGCCATTGACGCCCTCGTATATTTTGATATAGCGGAAATACGAATTACCCGAGTAATTGCCGCTGTCGTTATCAGCTGCAAATACCAGCCGGCTGAAGGCGCCGGTGAAAAATTGCCCTACGGGAATGATGTATTTCAGCCATATGCTGCCGCCCGGGTAGTTGTCGTAATTGAGTATACCCCAATTTTGATTGCCGTGCAGTTTAAAGGTCGTATTGTAAGATAATAAGTCGTCGTTGTCGAAACCGATTCCATGAATTTCGCCTTCCAGTGTGGAGCCGAATTCAAATTCCATAATTGTATTGGGCGTTACGGTGTAATTCAAGGCGATGGTTTTCCAAGCGTTGTTCTGTACTTTGAGCACTACGCCGCCGTTGAGCAGCTGGTAAGTACCGAAATCGTTGCCGGCGCCGAAGGGGTTGATAGCGTAGTCGTTGAAATTAACAGTTACACAGGTTGTATTGCTGCCGCCGTCGTCAAAAGGCAGGCAGGTATTTTTCATTTCCTCGAAACCAAAACTGCCGCCGTTGGCCAGCACGTTGCCATCTTCGTCGGTGAGCGAATAACTTCCTTGTCCGTATGCGCAACACATACCGTCGCCGTAGCTATCCATCACGACAAGGTCGTAGCAGCCCTGCGGCAGGCAAAACGTGTCGCGCACGGTAGTGCCGGCAAGTCCTTTGGGGTAGGGCCCGCCTGAAAACAGGACGGTCGTATCGCCCGAGGGTTTTATTTTCCAGGAGGTTTCGGTGCCGTAATCGTCGAGGGTTATGGTCATGAATACTCTGTAATCGTCGCAGGTATCGTCGCCGCCGCCAGTACCGCCACCACCACCACCACCTCCTGTGCTACATGCTGTAGTGCAGGTGGCGTTGGCGATGCGGTTGCGGATCACGTTGCCGGGTTGCGACCCGAAGCCTTTGCTCAAGTTGATACCCGTGCTGGTGATGTGGCAATACGACATGATGGTGCCGCCGCCGGTGGGAATCGGCGCCACGGCGCAAGTGCCTTCAGAGAACCCCGCACAGCCGTCTATGGCGGTATTATTACCGTTCCATACGCAGGCGTGTGTGTGGTGCGAACCCAACAGGTGCCCCAATTCATGGGTGATCACCAATACGGTGAACGAGTACACGGGTACATTGGCATAAGAAGCGCCTATGCTGGCAAAGCTCAGCCTGGCTAAATTGTAGGGGTGGCAAAGCCCGGCCAATACGGCGATGCCGCCGCTGGCTTTGAAAGACAGCAATTGGCCTAAGTCACCGTTGAAGGCAGTGCGGTAGTTTTGAAATTGCGTAAGCATACCCGCACTTGAAGTGCTATTGTACGGGCTGGCTGTGCTCCAGGCAAAAATTTGGGAGATTACTACGCTCACATTTTCGTTGGCATACAAGGTGGCCACCTGGTTGAAAATACCGGTAACGTAATTGGTGGCGCCCGTCACTCCGCCTTTATTGACTACGATATCGTTGTCGACTTCAAAATAAATTCGCACGCAGTCGCCGGCGCTGCGTTCGTCTATACTGCCGTGTAATTCCTCGGGGACGTAGCCGGGGGCATCATCATCGGCTACGCCGCAGTAAAAGCCCAGATCGGCATGCAAACCATCGTCTTTGTATACGATATACAAGGCTTCGCCGTCTTTTTCTGCGCTCTCCATCTTGCCTAATACGAGGTTGCCCACAGCGGGAGAACTGAGCATGCCCATCACGTCGTGGTCAAAAAAGCTGATGGCGGCGATGGACTCGGGGTCTCCTTTGACGATTCCCCGGTAATGCACGCCGGGGTCAACCTGCACAGGGGCGTTGCGGGCACTTTCTATTACAGAAAAATCGCTGCTAAGCAGATTTACCTTCACCAGCTCAAGTTCGATCATATCGCCGCCGGGTTGCGGCAGTTGAAGGGCTAGTTGCGCAGGGGCTGTAGCCACCAGTAATTGCAGTTGTTCCTGATTTATCCTCGCTGTTTTTACAGTGCCCAGGGCTGGGTCAACGTTGCGTTCTGTAGTCCATGCCGAAAAAACCGGCATACGTTCAAATTCTCCTTGCTGTTCGCTTTTGTACTGTGAAACCAGCTCGACTGGGCGCAGGAACTGGCTGTTCGTCTGGGCCTGGATTACGGCAATAGCCATAACCGCCCAAAGGATGGTTAGTGTTTTTTTCATGTACTTAAATCGGTTTCCTATTTAAAAAAAAAGACTCACTTACGCTGCTAAAAATTTACTCGTTTTTTCTTTGCGGTCGTCTTTAATTTTTAAACACCTATTTCATATGTATGTCAGGATACAGGTCAATATCCTGGAAATTGTGTAAAACAATAATGCCTGCGAACGGTGTTTAGCATAAGATTTTATGCGCCATCCCGTTCACAGGGCATTATTCATGATGGTGGGGGGATGTATTTTAAATAAACAAAATATTTACATGTTGCCGGCCAATGGCCTGCAACCAAATAATTGTTTACGTGCTGGTCTTTTTTGTTCTGTTTCTCTTACAAAACGCAAGATAGGGGCAAATAGTACGAAATAATTATGCGCAAAACCGTCCTTTTATGGTACGGTCTGAAACCCACTCAAAAAGGGTACTATCGGGCAAGAAAGGGACTGTTAAATTATTTGGGTTGTGGTCAGCTATTGGCAAAATGTGCACTTGATCTTCTTGAAAGTGAAATTATTCGCAAATTTGCATACTCAAAACTGGAGTGAATTATGAAAAAAACGGTGTTGTTCGCAATAATTGTAATGGCCGGTTGGAACTGGCGTTTGCCGGCAGGCGATTTTTGGAAAGAAAAAGTTGACGCCGCGCTGCTCCGCCGCGCCGAATCGACCCAGATAGTCGATTTTATTGTGATGCTGGAAAACCAGGCCGAATTGCCGGCGATCACGGCACAACGCACCAAAAACCAGAAAGGTCAATACGTCTACCAACAACTCAGCGAACACGCCCGGCGTACGCAGTCCGCCGTACTGCAGCTACTGCAACAACGCGGCGCGCCTCATCGCTCGTTTTTTATTGTAAATGCCATTTATGTAAAAGGCGATATAGCGCTCATTCAGGCCCTGGCCGAGCGCCCCGAGGTGAAAGCAGTGATCGATAACTCGCCGGTGCGCGTCACCGAGTCGGTTTATGAACCAAACCAGACCCTCGAAAGTCGTGACCTCATTGAATGGGGCATCGAACGCATCAACGCCAACGACGTGTGGGCACTGGGCTATACCGGCCAGGGCGCCGTGGTGGCCGGCGCCGATACGGGCTACGAATGGGACCACCCCGCCATCAAGGATAAATACCGCGGCTGGAACGGCGCCGAAGCCGACCACAGCTATAACTGGCATGACGGCGTACACGAACTCAACCCCCTGAATCAGGACTCTACACAGAACCCGGCCAATAACCCCTGCGGACTTAGCTCGGTTGTGCCCTGCGACGACCACAGCCACGGCACCCACACGATGGGCACGATGGTAGGCGACGATGGGCAGGGCAACCAGATCGGCGTGGCGCCCGGCGCCCGCTGGATGGCCTGCCGCAATATGGAGCGCGGCTGGGGAAGCCCCGCCACCTATATCGAGTGTTTCGAGTTTTTCCTGGCCCCCACCGACATCAACAACGCCAACCCCGACCCCAGCAAATCGCCCCACGTGATCAACAACTCCTGGGGGTGCCCGGAGCAAGAAGGCTGCAATACTTCCAATTTCAGCCTGATAGAAACGGTGGTCAACAACCTCAAAGCTTCGGGCATCGTGGTGGTAGCTTCGGCAGGTAATAGCGGCAGCGGCTGCGAAACGGTGAACAACCCCGCGGCGATGTTTGAAAATGCGTTTTCCGTAGGCGCCACCCGCGCCACCGATACTATCGCTAATTTCAGCAGCCGCGGCCCCGTGACGGTAGACGGCTCAGGCAGGCTCAAGCCCAACGTATCAGCCCCGGGCGTAGGCGTGCGCTCGAGTACCCGCTTCGGCCAATACGCCTCCTGGAATGGCACCAGTATGGCCGGCCCCCATGTGGCGGGCCTGGTAGCCCTGATCATCTCCGCCAATCCCGAACTGGCCGGACAAGTAGAGACTATCGAAACCATCATAGAAGAAACCGCCGTGCCGGTGCAGGCAGCGCAAGATTGCGGCACTACCTCCGGGCTTAACGTGCCCAACCAATCCTACGGTTACGGCCGCATCGACGCCCTGGCCGCCGTGCAGCGCGCCCTGGAAATGGTGACCGATATCTCCCAGCCGGGCGCCTATAGCCCCGCGCAGGTATTTCCCAATCCATTTAAACGAGAATTAACGCTGGAGTGGAACGACGCTCCACAAGGCGCCGTTGACTTCGAACTGTATAACACCACCCAGCAGCAGGTGCGCAGCTACCAGTGGAATTGCAACGGTCCGCTGCGCCAAACGATTACTTTGGCCGACTTGCCTGCAGGCGTTTACATCTACCGCCTTAGCAGCGGGGAGTGGGTGCAGAGCGGGAAGGTGGTGAGGGAGTGATGCTGGATGTTTGATTTTTGATGTTGGATGTTTGATGACTGCGGAGGGACAGTGCGAGTTCAGGAGGTGATCTCAAAATCACCTCCTGAACTGTTGGATGTGCGAGAGGGGATGAGGGTCTTGAATAAATATCCGATATTTTTTTGTTTTTATTGAAAAATATCGGATATTTATTTCATTATGTTGCGAAAAAAATACCACGAGCTATACGCGCATTTGCCCAGCCGGGAAATGACCGTGCTGATTGGCGCAAGGCAAACCGGCAAATCCACCATACTGAAACAACTGGCAGACGCGCTCACAGCTTCGGGCGAAGTCATGGTCATGTTCAACATAGAACGCAAAGACATATTGCTCGACCTCGACCAAAATCCCGAAAACATATTTAAGTATTTACCCAGCCGGGGCGAGGGGCGTATGTTTGCGCTGATAGACGAAATTCAATATCTGTCTGATCCCACCAATTTCCTCAAACTGCTCTACGACGAACATGCCGGGCAGCTAAAAATTGTGGCAACGGGCAGCAGCGCCTTTTATATTGACCGCCAATTTAAAGACTCGCTTGCCGGTAGAAAAAAAATATTTGAGTTACAAACACTTGATTTTGAAGAGTTTTTAACGTTTCGCGGAGAAGAATCGGAATTACGGGAACTTCTGCGATTGCGCTCCGGCGAAATCGAAAAGTCTACCGCCGAAGCCCGCCTGTGGGCCGCCTTTGAAACCTATCTGACTTACGGCGGTTACCCGGCAGTAGTACTCGAAAACAACCCCAGGCACAAAATAGAGCGCCTGCAGGATTTGAAAGATTCTTTCGTCAAACGCGATATGCTGGAATCGGGTATTTCTGACGAAACCAGATTTTATCGCGTAATGATGCTATTAGCTGCACAAGTGGGAAACTTGCTTAATATCAATGAGTTGGCAAATACGCTTCAGCTACCCCGCGCAACTATCGACCAATTCCTATACGTGCTGCAGAAGTGTTTTCACATTAGCCTTGTCCGTCCATTTTTTCAAAACCTGCGCAAAGAATTAGTCAAAATGCCCAAGCCTTATTTTCGCGATTTGGGGCTTCGCAATTCATTGGTCAACTATTTTGCGCCACTGGAACAGCGCGCGGATAAAGGCGCATTGCTCGAGAATTACGTTTACAGAAGGTTAACGGAACGCTATACCAACGATCAAATCAAGTTTTGGCGCACTGCCGACGGCAATGAGGTAGATTTTGTGGTGGAAGAAACCGCTTTTGGCGGCAAAGCTATAGAGACGAAATTCAACCCCGCAGAAGCAACCCCAAATAAGTACCGAAAATTCACGGAAGCTTACCCGGATTTTCCATTGGAGTTTAGGTCTTGGGGAGATGGGAGGTTGTTGGGGTGAAGGTGGGGATTCATCTACAAGGCCTATGAAATGAAACTTTTTTCAGTGCAAAACGTATTTTTGTAACAAAGGTATATGGCAATTGAAAGGACTAATAAGGAGGTTATTATAAGACTTCCAGCTAATATCAAGTGGGAAGAGAATAAACAGCGGTTCCTGAAACAACCATGAAAGTAGTTGTTGACTTCAGCATTATCTTTAGCATTGACCTAGCCGATATTACTAATTTTTAATATTAATCCAATGATAAGAGAAGATTGCTTAAACACATTTTTCAAAATATCCAATTCCCCAAATTGGAGTTGTCCATCATGTAATAAAGGGATTATCAAATTAAAAAAAGAAGACTTAAAACTTTTTGAAACACGCGAATCATATTTTTCGAGAATAGAATTTTTAGACGCCCTTTATCCAACACGTTATAGATTTTCAAGCTTTTTAACGTGTAGTGATAAAGAATGTCAAGACACTGTGATCGTAACAGGAAATGCTGAACATGACATTGATGATGTTAATACGGAAACAGGAGTTCAAATTTGGGAGCTTTATATTTTTCCCCAATATTTTAATCCCAGCTTAGAAATCATTAAAGTAGAAAGTAATTACCCCGAAAAAATACAGTCTTTATTAAAAAGTACTTTTGAATTATTTTGGATTGATTTATCATCGTGTGCAAACAAAATCAGGACAACTTTAGAGGTTTTACTAGATCAACAAAAAATTAAAAAAATTACCATTAAAAATAGAAAAAAAACTAAGTTAACGTTAGATGCTCGAATATCATTATTTGGTAATTCACGTAATCAGCAAGTATCCGATATATTAAAAGCTATTAAATGGATTGGGAATGAAGGAAGTCACTCATCAAATATTGACAGGAAATCAGTCCTGATGGGATTCAAATTGTTAGAGTATTGCCTTGATGAAATTTTTCCAGCAAGAAAAAAGGAAATTCTAAGGGTAGCAAAGCAAATTAATAAGCACAAAAAGTACAAGTAAAATAATAAATTCCCAGCTCAACTTGTGAACTCCCAAACTTCCCTACCTTTACCCCAAAATAACCCGCATGCCCGCCTTCATCACACCCCGTACGCGCGCACAAGAATCCAGCGCCGCCATTCAGCGCCTCTACATCGCTATGCGACACCTGTTTATTCGCGGGGGGTACAAGCCGCTCGGTGTGTCGGGCGAGGCTATGATCGAAGCGCTCATGGTGTTGCGCCCGGAGATCTACGGCTCTATCTCCGACCCCGAGCGCGTAGAACTTGAAGGGTTGCTCTACGTCTTTCAACGACTGCCCAAAGGCATCGAGCAGTGCCGCTATATCAAACTCATTTCGCGCGAAGGACTCGAAAAAAGCGGATTTACGCCCATCGTGCCGCCCAAGCGCCGCCGCAATTGCTACCACGTAGACCAGGAGGAGATGTTTATCGAGATGACGCGCGGACGAAGCGATATCTACGATATTCTTACCCACCTCACCTTTATGTTTGTAGAGGCTGAGAAAATCCGGCGCAACAGCGATGACTACCGCGACCACAAACGCCGCGAATGGCAACTGCTGGAGGAAATTGTGCGCAAAGAAGAAAACGAAGAACCTTTTAATATAGAGGTAGCCTACACTTACCTCAGCACGCTGCTGGGCCGCACCTACGAAGAAACCGCCATCGCCTGCCAGCGCTTTGAGGCCGACCCGCACGTGAACAGCCTCTTCCGCATCACTTACTGGCTGGGGCGGCTGTCTATCGAAGAAGAAGAAGGCGACGGCGACCGCGAGATTACTTTTTCTTCCGCCCTGCGCGAACGCATCGGTCACCACTACTACGGCGAACTCTGGGCCGCCCATATCAAACGAACCCTGCAACAAAACGGCTGGCTAGATCGCCCCCTGCATATCATCAGCGCCAACCCGCACAGCGTGATGAATGGCTTTTATGCCTATCCGGCGCTGAAAAAACACTTCAACGACCAGGTCACGATAGAAGACCTGGCCCGCGAACTTAGCGTAGAAGAACACAGCGCCTGGCGGCAAAAGGTGGAGACCTATGCCATGCAAAACGGTATGGTGCAACTGGAAGATATCAGCGGCACCAATATCACCGTGCAGTTGTTCGATACCACCGTGATGCCCTTCGCCAAGATGTCGCCCGAACTGAAATGGGATAAGGCCTACATCGAACTCGAAAAGCCGCTCATCATTATGATGGATTACGCGTTCGGCGAGCAGGCTTACGAAACAATGGACGAGTTGCTGAAACCTTATGAATCGTCGGGAAAATCGGTTGTGCTCAATGTGGCTTCGATCTCGGTAATGGGTAAAGCCGGTATCCTGGAGGGCGATAAAGGCGATATTATGGTGCCTACCGCTCACATCTTTGAAGGCACCGCCGATAATTACCCGCTGCAAAACGACTTCCACGCCTCCGATTTTCAAGATAATGGACTTGCCGTCTGCGAAGGCCCCATGATTACGGTGCTGGGCACGTCGCTGCAAAACAAAGACGTGCTGGAGTATTTTCTCAAATCTTCGTGGAAGGCCGTCGGCCTGGAGATGGAAGGCGCCCACTACCAAAAGGCCATTCAGGCCGCCTCCAAAATCCGGCGAAGTATTTCGGGAGATGTGGTGCTTCGCTACGCCTATTACGCATCAGATAACCCCCTGCTCACCGGCCACACGCTGGCCTCGGGCAGCCTGGGGCTCGACGGCGTAAAACCCACTTACCTGATTACCCTGAAAATCCTGGAGAGAATACTGTGCGAGGAACCATCGAAGAGGGTGACAAAGTGACGTCCAAGGACCACCCAAGGTGGTGACCAGGTGATGGTAGATGTTTAATGTTGGATGATTAATTTAACACAAACATTAAACATCCAGCATTAAACATCCAACATCATATCACCTCCCCGCCGCAACTCGAGCCCGCGCCGGCAGTACAGCCGTAACAATGCTGGTTGAGCGCAATCGTCCGGGTGTTGAGTTCCTCGATATTAAAATCGTTGATATGCCTTGACGGGGTGGCCACCTTGATATCCAGCATCTGGTTGAAATCGCAATCGTAGATATAGCCGTCCCAGCTTACCGACAGCGTATTGCGGCACATCAGGCCGTTGACCGTGGCGGGGTTGAAGGCGTCTACGAGTTTTTGCATGTATTCGGCGTAATTGCCCGTATCCAGCAGGTATTCGAGGAACCTGCTGATGGGCATATTGGTCATGGCATACAGGTTATTGAAATCGATGTTATGGCGGCTTTTGAGCTGGCGTTTAAACTCGGGTTCGAGCACCGACTGGCCGGCGGGCAGGAAAGCGCCCGAGGGGTTGTACACCAGGTCGAGCACGAGCCCACTGCCTTCGAGGCCGTAACCCACGGCATTCAGCATTTGCAGGGCGCGGATGCTGTCGTCAAAAACGCCTTCGCCGCGTTGGGCGTCGGTGCGGCTTTTGCTGAAATAGGGTAGCGACGATACCAGGTGCACCTGATTGGCAGCAAAAAAGGCCGGCAGGTCGTGGTATTTCGGGTTAGCCACAATGATCGTAAGATTGCAGCGGTTCATTACCTTTTTGCCCCTTTTGCGACATTCTTCCACAAACCAGCGAAAATGAGGGTTCATCTCGGGCGCGCCGCCGGTGATATCTACCGTGGGAATGTCATAGCGACTCACGATCTCCAGGCAGCGTTCCAGCAGTTCGCGGCTCATCAGCTCGTTGCGGTCGGGGCCGGCGTCAACGTGGCAGTGGGCGCAGCTTTGGTTGCAGAGCTTGCCCACATTTACTTGAAAAATATCCAGTCGGCCGGGCTTCAATGCGTGGCTGCCCAACTGCGCCAGTTTGTCTGTAAAAGCGGGCAGGCGGATATCTGCCAGCTCCTGGCCGTTGAGCACTTGTAATTGAAAAAACGTATCCGAAAGCTGCTCTCCTCTTGATTGCAGCGATTTTGACTTTTGCTTTATGGACATAATTTACATCGTTAGGCGTTTCACGTGGTTCATCATCTGAGTGCTGTACACCAGCGTAATGCCGGCTTTCATGGTAGCGGCTACGTGCACGGCCTCCATCATTTGCTCTTCGTCGCAGCCTTTTTCAAGGCAGGTAGTCGAATATGCATCTATACAATAAGGGCATTGCATGGCATGGGCGACGGCCAGGGCGATCAGGGCTTTCTCGCGTTCGGTGAGGGCGCCTTCTTTCATTACTTCGCCGTAGTAATCAAAGAATTTTTTGCCCATAGGCTCCTGGAAGTCTACGATATTGCCGAATTTCTTCAAGTCTTCCGGATTAAAATAGGTCTTTTCCATGTATGGTAGTTTTATTAATTTTTAAATAGAGATTATTTAACACAGAGTTTCACGGAGTTCACACAGAGTTACACGGAGTCAAAATATAGCTCAGTGGAACTCCGTGGAAACTCTGTACCTCTGTGGTAAAATATCAATGCGGCTTTTTCTCAGGAAAGCCGAACGGGCGAGCACAGTTTCCGATAAAAGCGCGTTTGACAAAAGTAGAAAAAGAAACATTGTGGGCAAGTCCGGAATAAGACATCGGGACATAGTTAGCCGAATACGCGATTAGCTGTTATATTTGCTGCATGTTGCAAACGAAAGAGTTAACTTATTCCTACGACGGAAAAAACGTGTTGGTTTTTCCCGATATCGACTGCGGCAAGGGCGAACACTGGCTTTTGCTAGGACAGTCGGGCAGTGGAAAAACTACCTTATTGCACTTGCTGGGCGGCCTGTTGTCGCCCGCCACGGGTAGTATAATAGTGGCCGGCGATAATATTGCCGCCAAACGCGCTGCCGCGCTCGACAGCTTTAGAGGCCGGCATATTGGTATTATTTTTCAAAAATCGCATTTCGTGCGCGCGCTTACGCTGGAGGAAAACCTCGTGCTGGCGCAACAACTTGCCGGCGCTCCGATAGACCGGGGTAGGGTTGAAGAGCTACTGGGGCACCTCAACCTGGGCCACAAACTCCGGGAAAAACCCGACAACCTGAGCATGGGCGAGCAGCAACGCGCCGCCATCGCCCGGGCATTGCTCAACAGACCCGACGTGATTCTGGCCGACGAGCCCACTTCCGCGCTCGACGATATCAACTGCCAGGAGGTGATCGACCTGCTAGAACGTGAGGCCACCGCCACGGGCGCCACGCTGCTGGTGGTGACCCACGACGGCCGGCTCAAGGCGCGTTTCCCCCGCCAGGTGTTATTAACCCACTACCAACCTTCGCTATGAATCTGCTGCAACTCAGTTGGAAAAATATCCTGCACAAACCCACTTCCACGCTGCTGAGCCTGGTTTTGTTTGCACTGGGCGTAGGACTGGTATCGCTGCTGATGCTTGTCAACCGCCAATTGGAGGAGAAGTTTGAAAAAAACCTGGCAGGCATCGACATGGTAATCGGCGCCAAGGGAAGTCCGCTGCAGCTCATCCTGAGCAGTATGTACCATATCGATGCGCCTACCGGCAATGTGGCCATTGCCGATGTAAAAGCATTTTTGAACCCCAAACATCCCGTCATCGGCAAGGCCGTGCCGCTGTCGTTGGGCGACAACTACCGCAGCTACCGCATTGTGGGCACCACTTTTGATTTTTTTACCCTGTACAATGCCCAGTTGGCTCAGGGCCGTCGCTGGGAGGCCGTCTTTGAAGTCGTCATCGGCGCGGCAGTAGCCGATGCGCTCGACCTCAAAACCGGCGATACCTTCCACAGTTCGCACGGCTTTGTAGTCGACGAAAACCTCGAACATACCGATGCGTCGGCTTTCAAAGTAGTGGGCATCTTGCAGCCTACCGGCGCCGTAGTTGACCAACTTATCCTCACCAGTCCGCAAAGCATCTGGGGCGTACACGAGCATGGCGACCACGAGTATGAACATGAAGCCTACGACTTGAGCAAACCCCTGACCGACTACGAAGGCGAATCGATCACCTCCGTACTCATCCAGTTTAAAGCCCGCAACGCCGCAACCCTCAACATGCCGCGAGGTATCAATGAAAACACTAACATGCAAGCCGCCACGCCGGCTTGGGAGATCAACCGCTTGTATGCTATTTTGGGCGACAGTGCGCTGGCCCTGCAGGTACTTGCCCTCATCATCATCGCCGTATCTGGCTTGAGCGTATTTTTATCGCTTTACGCCTCCCTGCGCGACCGCCGCTACGAGTTGGCGCTGATGCGCGTGATGGGCGCTTCGCGCGGCAAATTGTTTGCGCTCATCTTATTGGAAGGGTTATTATTGGCCGCAGTGGGTTGTATCATCGGACTGGCGTTGAGCCACGCAGGTATGGGTGTTTTTGCCCGGGCACTGGAGTCGTCGTACCGTTATTCGTTTACCGGCGCTTTATTTTTAAAAGAAGAAATATGGCTCGTATCGGCGGCATTGGGCGTGGGTTTGCTGGCGGCATTTATCCCTGCCGTACAGGCGCGCAATACCGATATTTCGCAAACTTTGGCCGAAGGATAAAATTCAGGCCTAAAAAGCGTCAATATTTTGTGCCTTTGTGTGCGTTTTGTGCCTTTGTGTTAAAAAATAGCGTGTTCACTACGAGTTGTTACCACAAAGGCG
>JAEUUQ010000171.1 GCA_016787505.1 Saprospiraceae bacterium
CATTTGAGTGGTATCGAGCATCAACCGGGCATGGTGGGCAAGCTTGGCGTTGCCGGGGCGGAAGTCGATACCTTTTATGTACAAATCTTCCGGATTGTCAGAAGGTATCACGAAAATGCGAAACTGCTCGGTATTGTCGCCGGGAATGAGGAAAGGGCGTTGCATAGGCAATACTAAATCGGGTTTGGGCCAGGTATAGGATACCGTTTTAGCCTCAGCAATTTTTGTCGCTTTGCCTTTTCGTCGGCCCTGCGCCACCCAGGCAGCTATAGATTTTAGTTCGGCATTGCTCAACCCGCGCTGGTTGTGGTAAGTTTGAAAGGTCGTATCGGCAAACCAGGGCGGCATGTAGCGGGTTTCCACCGCAATTTGAATAAAATCGGCCCTTTTTTCCACGTCTTCAAACGAGGTCAGCTCAAACGGCGCCGCCCCGCCCGCCGAATGGCACTCCACACAATGCCGGTCGAGGATGGGTTTGATATCGCTATAATAAGTAAGTTGTTGAGCGCAAAGCGGTATTGTCGTCAAAACAAGCAACCAAAAATACCATATAGTTTTCATGCTACACAATTTCATTCCCAATATACGCTATTGTTGAATTATACAACCAATGGGCCTGGTCACTTTGACAGGCGCAGCTTTCCCTTCATAGAGGGCTTTGAGGGCGTCTTCGAGATAATACTCGGTAATATGGGGCCGATAATTGCCCAAGCCGTAAAACCAATTGTCGATAGCCCCGCGATATTGCAGCGTTCCCCGAGGGTCAAATAAAAAAACTTCAGGGGTGGTAGTAGCTTTAAGCGCGCGAACGAGCCGGTGCCGGGAGTCTTGCAGTAAGGGCAATTTCAACTCGTATTGCCTGGCAAAAGATGTAATGGCTTCGTCATCATTCCACTTGGTAAATACGCCCACAAAAGCCGTTTTTGGATAACGCGCCTCCAATTCCCGCAAGGTAAGCGTATATTTTTGACAAATGGGGCATTCGGCATCCAGCATGATAACGACCAGGCCGCTGTCTCTCATTTGCAGATCGAGCTGAGTCAGCCCACCTTCAATTGCATGAAGTTGGAGTTGCATAGCCTTCTTGGTGGAGACGGAGGTGCAGGAGGAGAGAAACAGCAGGAGGAACAAGGTAAATCGCATGAATTAAAAGTTGATGAGGGGTGATGAGGGTCTAAATAAATCCCTCATAAACTCATAAAAAAAACAACGGAGCACCCAGGATAATAGGATGCTCCGTCGATATCAAAGATTGTCATAAGACAACAAAAAATTATTTCAGATCGGGCCAGTTTTTGCCGTCGCGGCGGGTGAGGACAGCCGTACCGCCGTCGCCGTAGGTATTCACCCAATCGATGGTAATGCTGGCGCCGTTGCGATTGCGGAACGTATAGGTATACGAATCGCCGTATTGGTCGCCGCCGCTAAGCGAAATATCGTTGCAAGCGTCGGTAATGCGAATCGTGCCCACTGCCGGGTTGTCGCCCCAAACAAAGCCGAACTGGCCGAAGGAGGCATCCGTAGTGGTGTACTTGCCCGGAGATTCTACAGCCCAGGTCACTTCGCCGGTCACTTCGCCGGCTACGGGGCCGCCGCCGCCTTGTACGAAATTGTTGGCCACATAGTCAAACGTACCTGCGAGGTCCGACACGCAGATCACCGTCCAGTCGTAGAAGCAGTTGAAACCACCGTTATTGGGCGTAGAGCCGTGATAGGTTTCAAATTCGCCGCAGATAGAGTCAGACCAGGAGTCGAAATAACGGCCGTCTGCCGTAGTCAACGCCCAGCTTACCGAGAATTTGTCTACAGAGTAGAATGGATCGGCGAGCGTACGGGGCGACTTGGAGAAGACCGATACCGAACCGGCGCCATCGCCGTAGTCGAAGGCAGCCTCCTTGAAGAGGTTATACACATCGGCTTGTGCGATAGAGAAATTGAGATTGGTACGATTGGCAGGTACCTGGCCGCCTTCGTAAAGCTTGTACAGCTTGGTGCCGTGGTTGGCTACGCGTGGGTTGCCTTCCTGGTCTTCATAACCTTCGGTATAGGTGATATAGATTTCGATACGTGTCACCGTATTTTTGCTATCGATAGACACCCACTGGAAGTCCATATTGATCACCTTCGACTGGTCGCCAAGCTGGAAGTTGCCGGCCGAGTTGGCCGTCAGCTTACCATAGCCGTGAACTGCCGTTTCGTAATCGGGAACCGGGTTGGTATCCTCGTCCTTGCAGGAAGAAAACGGCAGTAGCAAAGCTGCTGCAAGTGCAAGATAAAATATTTTGAGTTTTTTCATAATCATTCAACTTTTGATGATAAAACCAGTCCGACATTATTTATCCCAGAATATAGGATCGCGGTCATACACCACGCTGGAATAAGCCGAAGCGTTGGGGTTGAGCGTCAATTCTATCTGAGGATAAGGCAGTCGCAACGGAAAATCGCGTACAGGGTTAATCGGTATTTGAATAGTTGAAGGATACCCTGTGCGACGCATGGCATTGAAAATTTCGTAGCCGTTGCCCCAGCTTGACAGCCACAACTGCTTCATGGCCACATTGAGTTTAGCATCGTTCGTAGCTGCATTATCGAAGCGTTCGAGCCAGGTTGCCACGTAAGCGTCGATATCAGCGGCTGCAGGCGATACGCTGTTGGCGTCGGTAGCTCTGCCGAAATTGACCACTTTGTCGATATGCTTGCGGATGGCTGATTCAAACAAGGCACGGGCATCGCCGGCAGAACCAAGCGCAAGTACGGCTTCGATCTGGTAGTACAGCGTATTGACGTGTGTGATAATCGGGAAAATACCGCCGCCCGGTGCTTTGTTACTTCCTGGTAATGCGGGAGTTGCTACGTCATAATAGCCACCGCAAGGGTACACACCGGGGATGAGACGAAGGTCGCCATCAAGGGGTACGCCTGCTGGATCCGCACGGTCGCGGCCGAAACATCCGGCGAGGAAGTCAATTTGATCCTGGGTCAGGTCAGTAGTACCATATATTTGTTGCCGTACATTGTCATTGAGTACGAGGTAACCATACTGGCAGCCTACGGTCATAGAGCAAGGCGTCGTATTGCGCTCGCTGGGGTTACTCTGGTCGAGCACCTGCTTGGTTTGGCGGCGGAAATAGAATGGGAAGCGGGGGTCGCCGTCTGCCAGCATTTCCACCATAGGCTGGTGCAGGATATACGTAAAGCCGTTTTCAGCGGTATACGTAGACTGGTACCATGGGTGCCTGTTGTCGGGCGCTACGAGTTTGCTGAATTGGAACTGGAAGTCGTCAGCTGCAGCTGTAATAAGGCTACCGGGTTCTGCCAGCAGCTTATTGATTTCGGTTGCTGCGTTGGGCACTGCGAGGCGGGCCTGCATATACAACCTCAACTTGAGCGTATTGGCCAACTTTTTCCACCTGGTGACATTGCCATTGTAAATAGCATCGCCTTTAACTGCCACGGGGCTGCTCAACGCAAAGTTGGCAATAGCCTGGTCGAGCAGGCCGAAGCAAGCATTGTAAACATCCGCATCCGTGTCAAAGTTGGGATTTTTAATGGCGGCATCGCCATCACCCTGTAGCGCTTCGCTAAAGGGGATATCACCAAACAGGTCGACTAGCGTGCTTGCTACATACGCCTTCAAAGTTTGAGCGATAGCCAAGTAGTGCGGGTTGTCGGCTTTGCCGTCACCATTGTTATCTACGTCGGCCACTTCAATGATGCCCTCGAGATCTTTCAATGGACCGGCATACAGGTTATTCCAGACGCCGTTGAAAGAGGAGTTGCTCATATTAAAGTTGTCGAAAGACGCGATAATGCCTGCGAAACCCAATTGGGCATCGTTGGTACCGCCTGCCAAGTTGGCTGCGATACTGTATTGGGCCGAAGTCAGCAACAGTTCAGGTGCAGCTTGCGAAGGGTTGTTCGGATCTTCGTTGATATCGAGATCGAAATAATCGCAACTGCTGATCACCCAAACCATGGCGAAGGCCGCGAACCATTTATATAGGAATTTTCCTTTCATCATGTTAATTAATAATTAGTGAAACAAAAATTCACCGCTTGTCGCTAGTTGTATTAGAACGTAACTGACAAGTTCACACCATAACGACGCGTAGTGGGCGCGCTACCGTATTCGAAACCTTGCACATTGCTGTCGGCGGTTTCAGCCAAAACTTCCGGGTCGAAGTTGAGTCCTTCGAGGAAGTTGGGAGCTTTAAACCACAGGTTGCGTCCTGAAATCGAAAGACGCAGCGAACCGAACGGCGTTTTGTCCAGAATCTTCTTGGGCAAGTCATAACCCAGCGATACTTCGCGAAGGCGGATGGTTGTACCATCAAAGATGATAGTTTCGTCAGCGCCATAAGGGCCGAAGCCGTTAGAGAAGTAGAAGTCGAAAGCGGAGATACCCGTTGTATTGCGGATAAAGTTGCCGTTTTCGTCGGTTACAGGCTCGAATGTACGCGGATCGCCATAAACGCCCGGTATTACGCGAAGTTCCTCGCGGTTTTCCGTGATTTTGAGGTGACCGCGAGCCATAAGTGCGCCTGCGCTGATCGAATAGATATCGCCACCCTGGCGCCAGTCGATGAGTGCACGAAGGGTGATATTCTTGTAGGTAAAAGTATTGACGAAGCCCATGAGGAAATCAGGGTTCGGGTCGCCGATGATCTGCGATTCGGGAAGGAAGATGGTGGTACCCAAGTCCTTGTCGATCAGCAGTTCGCCTTCGCCGATGTAATTGCCGTCGGCATCAAAGGAATTGGTGCGGGCGTTGGCATAGCCAAAAATTTGGCCATAGGGGAAGCCATTGCGGTGGATCGTGCCGAGGCCGGAGTTTACGCCGCCCACGAAGAGCTCGCCGCCTTCACCTGCGTCTACTACCAGGGTGCGGATACGGGTATAGTTAATAAACGTATTCCAGGTAAATCCGCTGGCGGTTTTCACCGGTGTAAGGTCAAGACCGATCTCGAAACCTTTGTTTTCGATTTCACCGGCATTAACGATAGCTGTGCGGAAACCGCTGGTAGCGGGTAGGGCTGCTTCCGTGATCTGGTCGGTCGAGCTGCGCTTGAAGTAAGTCAGGTCGAGGCCGATGCGATTATTCAGGAAACGCAGGTCGGTACCGAATTCGATTTCGGTAGTCAACTCGTTGCGCAGGTCGGCGTTGCCGAGGCGGTTGCCAAGAGAGGCTTGGTTAAGTACGGAGCCGCCGGCTGTCGTGAAAGGCGTATTGAGGAAATACACCGTAGCCGTTTGATACGGACGGGCTTCGTTACCCACTTGCGTGTAGGCAGCGCGAACTTTACCCGAGCTGAGGATCTTGCCAGTCAGGTCGAAGGCATCGGTAAATACGAAAGAGACGTTACCGCCGCCGTAGAAATAGCTCTGCGAGCTTTTAGGAAGCGTAGACGACCAGTCGTTGCGGCCTACCAGGCCTACATACAGATAGTCTTTGAAGCCGAGTTGTACGTCGGCATACAGTGCATAAAGGCGCTGCTTACGGCGGAAGTCCTCGCCTACGATCTGCGTAGAAGTACCGTCAAGCGTATAAAGGCCGGTAGAGATCACGTTATCGCCGGTTACAAAACGGCGGTTGAAGTCGCGCTGGTTGTGGTTGAGGCCCACGAGTGCGCGGATATCGAGATCTTCCGTAATGTCGGTAGTCACCGTGGCGATATAGTTGAAGTCAACCTCCGTGTTGGTGAGGTCGTCGGTCCAAACTGCGCCGTTAGGATCGGCTACACCACCGGGGCGAACCTGGTTGCGGCGGGCTTCGCTGTAGGTATTAATACCGCCCTTGGCCGTAAGGTTGAGCCAGGGAGTTACGTCATAGCTCAGCGTAACGTTACCAAAAACGCGATTGAGTGCGCTGCTATAGCGGTTGTACTTTGCCAGCCAGCGCGGGTCGTCGAGTGCGCGATAGAAGACGTTTGAGCCGTCTACCGGGTTTTCGAACGGATAGTCGATCAGGTTGTAGTTGCGTGGCAGGTAGAACAGACGGGCAAATATAGAGCCTTCTGATGCGCCGCCATACCAGCCGCTTTCAAAGATAGAGCCGTTGATCGGCGGGTTAGCTTGTGCGGTATTGACGTAGTTCACGTTACCCGAAACCACCAGGCCGTTGGCCAGGCGGCTGTTACCGCCGAAGCTAAGGGTTGTACGAGAAGACTCGGCATTGGGCACGATGCCTTTGTTGTCCATGCGGGACACCGTAGCGCTGATGCTGGAGTTGTCGCCGCCTGCATTGATAGACAACGAGTTTTCCCAAAGGCGGCCGTCGTCAAAGAAGTTTTCTACGTTGTCGTAGTAGGTATACGGCACGGGAATGGCGCGCTTAGCACCGGGCACATTGGGATCGTCCTCGAAAAATTCGGGGAACACGCTGGAGTAGCGAGGTGCGGCATAGCCCGTAGATACCAACGGATGGGGTACCGTTCCATCAGGATAGGCGTAAACCTGTCCGCCGGCAGAATAATAGGAAATCGTGCTTGAATAGTCAGTGCCGTAGGTAGAGTTGATGCGGCCGACCTCAGAGGCAAACGGAGCGCCCCAGTTGCCGATAAAACCGCCGTTGTACACCTGATTGGCTCCCTGGCCGTACACGTTTTGATAGTCGGGAAGTCCCGAAATTTGCTCGAGCTGGAAAGAAGAGTTAAAAGTTACTTCCAGGCCTTTGCGTTTTTTAGCGCCGGTTTTGGTAGTGATCACCACTACGCCGTTGGTGGCACGCGAGCCATAAAGAGCGGCTGCGGCTGCGCCTTTCAGGATCGTCATCGACTCAATGTTGTTGGGGTCGATGTCGAAAGCGCGGTTGGAGTACTGCGTACCGCCGGTAGCGCCGGTAGACGCGTTCACCGAGTTGTCAAAAGGAATACCATCCACGACAAAAAGTGGTTGGGTGCTACCCGTCAGCGAAGAATTACCGCGGATGTTGATCTTGGTAGACTGGCCGGGCATACCGCCTGAGCCTTGTACCAAAACACCGGGGGTTTTACCTGCGATAGCTCTGACCGGGTCAGGTTCGGAGCGCTGGGCAAGGTCATCGCTGCCCAGGTCGCTTACAGCATACCCCAACGCTTTCTTTTCGCGTGAGATACCGATAGCGGTAACGACGACTTCGGCGAGCTGTTCGGCAGATTCTTCAAGCGCAATGTCTACCGCGTTGGAAGGGCCTAAAGCAACTTCC
>JAEUUQ010000204.1 GCA_016787505.1 Saprospiraceae bacterium
GCGCCAGACCTTCCGCGGCGGTCGCCACATCGAGACGGTACAAGGCGAAATGGGTGAAGCCCGCTACCAGGACTACCAGGGTATCAAGTCGTGGGTAGGCCCGGGTATGGTCATTGACAACGGCGTTGCCCCCGAATACGATGTAGACGGCAATATCACCAATTACGACGAGCTCGAATTTGCACCCAACACTACTGCTACCTTCCTTCAGGACTGGATCAGCCGTTATTATGCCGCTGAAGAGTCTAATCTTATGAAGCGCACCTTTGGCAAACTGCGCGAAGTAACGCTTACTTACTCTATTCCTGCCAGCAAATTCAAAGGCGGTTTTATCCGCGGCGCCAGCATCTCGCTGGTAGGTCGCAACCTGCTGTATTTCGCCGAGAAAAAGAACGTAGACGTAGAACAATTTACGGGTACTACCAGCCCTAACAATGTACAGGGTTATTCCGGCTTGCAATCGCCTACGCTGCGCCGCTATGGCATCAATTTGAACATCACTTTCTAAATGATTGAAAAATGAGAGCTTTAAAATATCTATTTCTTTCTTTTGTTCTCTTACTAGGGGTAAATGCCTGTGAGCAGCCTTTCGAGGATCTCCAGATCAATCCCAACCAACCCATTACCGCGCCTCCGGCGCTGATTTTCCAGGGGGTACTCAACGACATGTTCGACAACTCCTGGAATGAAGTACAGCGCTGGAACCAGTTTTACTGCTGCAATTACAACTACTACGGCAATCAGGAATACAACTGGACGACTGCCGGATTCGACTACTCGACGCTTATCAATGTAGCGCAAATGGAAGCGGAAGCTCAAAAACTGGCCGGTTCTGAGGTCAACCCCTACGGTGGCTTGGGCAAATTTTTCCGCGCCTACTTTGCAATTCGTATGACGCTAAAATTCGGCGATATTCCCATGTCGCAAGCGCTACAGGGTATCAACAATACCACGCCGGTGTACGATACGCAAAAAGAAGTATTCCTTCAGTCGCTCGACCTGCTTGACGAAGCCAATGATATCCTCAAAATGACGATCAACAAAGGCGACAACTCGTTGTCAGGCGACATCTACTTGGGCAATGACCTCGTATTGTGGCGCCAGGTAGTCAACACCTACAAACTCCGCGTCTTGATCCACCTGAGCAAACACGCCAACGACCCTGATTTGAATGTAAAAGGCCGATTTGCCGAAGTGCTGAACAACCCCGCTGAGTTTCCCATCATGACGGGCTTGAGCGACAATATGCAGTTCTACTACAACAGCACCGTTAATTTTTATCCCAACAATCCGGGCACCCGTGGATTTGATAGCGGCCGCTACAATATGAGCGCCACGTATCTCAATACATTGGCTACACTAAGCGACCCCCGTACCTTTGTGGTAGCTGACCCGGCGCAAAAGAAGCTGGACGAAGGCTTAACCGAATACGACTTTGCTGCCTACATCGGCGCTTCCTCTGGCGAAAGCCTCGATGACATGACCTTCAAAGCGGGCAACGGCGAATACAGCTTCATCGATCAGATTCGCTATTACAGCACATTCGAAGGCCCCGAACCCTGCATCCAAATCGGTTATCCGGAGTTATGCTTCAACATCGCCGAAGCTATCAACCGCGGCTGGGTAAGCGGCGACGCTGCCGACTGGTACCGCAAGGGTATTACGGCCAGTATGAATTTTTATGAAATTACCGATCAAACGGCTATTGACGCCTACCTGGCACAAGTCGAGGTAGCCTACAAAGGCAATAACGCCGACGGCCTGGAGCAGATCCTAACCCAGAAATACCTGGCTTTTTACCAAAACTCAGGCTGGGAAGCCTTTTACAATCAGCGCCGCACGGGTGTTCCTGAATTTTTGGTGGGCGTAGGCACCGGCAACGGCGGTCGTATTCCCAAACGCTTTCAGTATCCCGCTTCAGAACGAAATACCAACACGACCAACTACAATGAAGCGCTAGATCGCCAATTCAGCGGCGAAGACGATATCAACGCAGAAATGTGGTTGATCAAGGAATAATAAATTAGAGTTTGGTTAACGCTTCAGTACATCATCAGCCTGCCCTACAGATCTCCGGGGCAGGCTGTTTTTTTTATGCAGCACACAGGAAAAATTTGGGATAGTTATACTTTGACTGTCCAGTCTGCTATCTCAATATTATCGATCACTCTAAAATGACTTTGATTATTGGTTACCATTATTAGGCCATTAGTAACAGCCGTAGCGCCTATCAATAAATCAAATTCATCAACGCTAATCCCTGATTTCCGAAGTCTCGATTTTTCTTTGGCATAGAAATCCAGCGCGCCAAAGATGGGGATTATTTGGATTTTAGATTGGAAACTTGAAACAACCTGGCGATTTCGCTCAACATACAGGCTGTTTTCTGCGCCAAACTTGAGCTCGGCAATTGTAATTTCTGAAACGAAGCAATTATCTAATCCTATTTCCTCGATTTTTGTATCCAGTGAGAATTTTCCATTGAGGTAATAAATACAAATATTGGTGTCTAATAAATACTTTTTCAAAATTCCTCGATTTTTCGGTTGAACACTCTCGATTGTCTTATTTCCTCAATTTGTTGTTCAGCAGACTTATCACTTTGAAAAGCGCCGAAGAGGGCTTTAAAAGTTGGCTCAATTGGCTGCTGAACCTTCATTGATTGAGATAGCAGAGCAATCAACTCCAGTTTATCATCCGGGCTTAGATTTTTTAGTAATGCCAGATAGGTTTCTACCAATGTATGATTGATGTTAATTGCGCTCATCCTTTTTTATTTTATAACGCTAAAACTTGGCTAAAAGTTATTCCGCTGTCCAGGGGTGCAGAATTACTGCGAATATCTCCGGTTTAAGTGAAAAAGTCAAGTCAATATATGGAAGTAACCCGCATTGTAATTATCTATCGGCCCTCCTCTTCCTCCTCTTCTTCTCGTTCCACCTTCACCCACGCCGCCCTTCTTGGCGCCGGCATCTCCGACTCTTCGCCCTTGATGGCTTTCCAGAGTACTTCGTTGAACAGGCGGTCGGGTACGGCATCTACTTCGGCCAGGTTGAAGGTTTCGGATATTTTCGAGAGCTTGTTGACGGCCATATTGCGCTCGTCGAGCGATACGCCGGCAGGCAGGGCTTTAAACGGGGTAAAATCGGGGGTGGAGGAAAAGCAGCGCCACATGGGCGTCGCGGCAGCGTCGTATTGACTCATGGGCGGCAGGCCCAGGATGAGCTCCATGGTGCGCAACATAGAGGAAGTAGAGTACATGGTGTGGTCTACGAACTTGCGCCGGGTGTAGGGGCTCACCACAAAGGCAATGCTGCGATGGGCATCTACGTGGTCGGCGCCGTTTTGGGCGTCGTCTTCGAGGATGAATACGGCGCTTTCTTTCCAGATTGGGGTGTTGGATAAGTGTTCGATAAAACGCCCCACCGCCAGGTCGTTGTCGGCCACGGCGGCATTGGGCGAATAGGCGCCTTTGGCCATGCCGGAGGTATGGTCGTTGCCAAAGCGAATGGTGTTAAAGCGCGGCACCTGGTTGATGGCCAGCAGGCTGTCAAAATCGCGCGCCCAGTCGGCCTCGCGGCGGATGTCCTGGTAATCCATATCCCAGGAGGAGTAATTCGGGCAAAAATGCCCCTCAAGGGTTTCGTAGTTGGGCTTGAAGTCGTCGGCAAACTCGCCGTAGGTGCGGTAGCTCACGCCGGCGCGTTGGCAGTAGTCCCAGATAAATCCTTTTTTGGGAAAGGCGATGCGGCGTGTGCCTTCGTAATCGTAATTGCCGCCTTTACCGCCGTAGCTGGTGGGCCAGGTTTTTTCTACGAAGTCGTTGGCGTAGGCCGCCGTACTCCAGTTGTGGCCGTCGGCGCTCACCTCGGCGTCGACGTAAAAGTTGTCGAGCAACACAAATTCGCGGGCCAGGGCGTGTTGGTTGGGGGTGATTTTCTCTGGAAAGAGGCACAGCGAAGTATCGCCGTTGCCTTCGGGCATGTCGCCCAATACCTGATCATAGGTGCGATTTTCTTTGATGATATAAAACACGTATTTGATGGGAGAGGGGTCGCCTACTCGCTTGGGAATGGGATTGCCGGCTTGACCTTCGGCGAGCAGTTCTTTGTCTTTGTGGTAAGGGCAATTTTCATATACCAGCTTTGAATAAGCGCCCCATTGTCCTTTTTGGGGCGGTTTAATGCGACTAAGCGTGCCCAGGTAAAGCGACCCGATGTATTGGGCTGCGCGCCCGTCCGATTTTTTGCCGAAAGGACTGGGGCCATCCGGGTTGGGCAGCGAGGACATGCCCTTGCCATTGGCTACCCAGATCTTGCCCCTGGCGCTGCGCACGCTGGTGGGGTACCAGCCCGTGGGAATAAAGCCCAATGGCCGGCTTTCGCCCCGTTGGCTTATGTCGAAAGCTGCCAGACAGTTGTTGTCGGCATTGGCGATGTAAAGCGTGCGTTCGTCGGCGCTGAGTGCAAGGCTATTCGCAGTAGAGCCGTTGGGGGCGTCGGGGAAAAGCGCGGTATTCAGTGTTTCGAGTGTTTTGCGGTTCACCAGGTCGAAAACCGACACGGAGTTATCCAGGGAGTTGGATACAAAAAGCAGGTCTTCATTTTTATTTAGCAATAGTTCGTTGGGGTGTTCGCCTACCTGGATATCGGGTTTTCGGGTGAGGTTGTTTTTGTCAAAAACAGCCACGGTGCGGCCGCCCCAGATAGAGACGTAAATTTCTGCTCTTTTTTGCGAAACGGCGACGGCAAAGGGTTCGCTTTCCAGTTTGATGCGCAAGTTGGAAGAGCGGTCGGCTAAATTGCACACATAAAGCGCGCTATCTTCTTTTGTCACCGTATACAACCGGTCCACAGGTTCGTCGAGTGCCAATCCGGCGGGACAAATCTTGTTTTTCGGCCAGGGTTCGCCCAATTTGATGACGCCGTCGGCGGCGAGTTTTCCGTTTTCATTTTTAAAAACAGCGATCACATTATCATTGCCCCCTGATGCATATAAGCGGCCGGCGTCTTTGCTGAATGCCAATCCGTACCAGGCTTTGGGGATAGCGATTTCGCTACTCAGGGAAGCGTCTTTGGCACGGAACAATTGAATTGTATGTGCACTAACGCCATTATTGGTTATGGCCAGCCACTGTTCATTGGAGGAAACGGCAATTTGCAGGGGCAGGTCTCCCAGCGGTTGTTGTTTTTCGCCTGCCGGAGTCAGCATCCATTGGTTGGGCAGTTGTATGCGTTGAGCTTTTAGCCTTTCGTACAATTTCTTGTCGAAAGCTGCGGATGAGGGTTGGCTGATGCCAAATTGCGTGCAAGCTAATGCAAGCAATAAGAGAAAAAAACGTGGATTCATGTGTTGTATTGAATTTAGTTGCCTCAATTTAAGTTTAAGACCGCTTAATTGGATAATGTTGGTTTAAACTTAATAAAACGTTCAAATTCCGCTAACTTTAATTGCCCAACTTAGCCGTTCATTTTATCTCACACAATTATGAACCGACTTCTTTTTTCCTTTCTTTTTGTAACAATACAAATCGCGTCCACATATTCGCAATCAAAAATCACTACGCTGCAGGTGCCCGGCACAGGGCAATACTGCCAGATAGACCCGGTAGGCGCTTCGGTGTTGCCAAGCGGCCGGTACGTGACGCCGGCCGGCAAGGTGAGCGCCATCAACCGCGCGCCCTATGGATTGGCGGTGAGCCCCGATCAGCAGATTGCCCTGGTATTGCACAACGAAGTAGTGACTGTGGTTGATCTTCGCAATAACGAACCCATTCGCATACCGAGTTACGATGGCAAAATACCGCCGGTGGTGGAAGGTTCTTCATTTATGGGAATAGCCTTTGAACCCGGTAGCCACCGGGCCTGGCTGAGCGGCGGCGATAAGGGAACGGTAGTCCTTTTTGACGCCGACAAAAAACAAAAGCTCAAAGCCATTAGTATCGACGGACTTTTTGGCGACAAGCAGTACGAAGACAGCTATATCTCCGATATTGCTTTTGACGGTAGCAGAAACCAACTGCTTGCTCTCGACCGCGCCAACAACCGCCTGGTTAAAATTGATTTACAAACCGAAAAAATAACAGCAAGTATCAAAGTTGGTCGCATCCCTTTCGGAATTTCGTTGAGCCCCGACGGCAGCAAGGCTTTTGTGGCCAACGTGGGCCTGTTTGAATACCCGCTGGTGCCCGGCGTAACGCCCCAGAACAAGGATTCCCTGATGCTCGAA
>JAEUUQ010000256.1 GCA_016787505.1 Saprospiraceae bacterium
CGAAGTTACCTATTTCAATATCTTTCAGGAATCGCTAAGCCTGGAAGCCTATCAATACTGGCAAAAAATAAACCTGGTATTGAGTCAGCGCGGCAGCATTTTCGACTCGCCGCCGGGCGCCGTGCGCGGCAATATTTTCAACACTTCCGATCAGAATGAATTGGTGCTCGGTTATTTCTATGCTTCCCCTGAAGATACGACGCGCTTGAAAGTCACGGGCGGCGAATTGATCGGCGCACAGATCAATCCGTATTGCGGGGTAGCGGGTTTTATCAATTACGACCGATATCTGGATTGTTGTGATTGCACGAGGATACCCGGCAGCACCCTTGAGAAGCCGTGGTATTGGGAGTAGGGGGGGGGTAGGTTGTAGGTTGTAGGTTGTAAAAAAGAAAAGAAATATAACCGACAACTGACAACCCATAACCGACAACCCATAACCCTAAATCACCCCGTACAAATCCCCGCCTTTGGCAAAAAAGCGATCTACGCGCTGAGCCACTTTGGCATCGGGGATAAGCGGCGGAGCGTGGTGTGGTTTCACCCTGGCGTCGATAATCACCGGGCCGCGACAGCCCCAGTGTTTGTGCTCCGTAAAACTATCCACGCCGTATATATCGTGAGAAGGGTTGGCGCGGGTAAAGGTAACCCACATAAAATTATTGAGCGTGGCGGCGGTAAAATCGCTATCGTCGACCACCACGATCATCGGGATATTGGCCAGGTCGTAGCCTTTCAGATGCTCGGCGAGAGTTGGTATATCGCTTTCGGGAAAAGCGGAAGCCTGAATAGCCAGTATGCCGGGCAGCGCAAATCGGGGTTTGTCGAAGCCTGCCGGGAGGTCGAAACGCGAGGGCAACTCTGTAGCGAGTTCGCGCAGCTTGGGCCCGCAGGCGGCGATGACCACCTTCGAGCCGGCATTCCAGCCCGTGCCCGAATAATCGAGCGTATCGATAGTAGTTTTTGTATAAAAATGCAGATCGCGCGTCCAATCCACCCTTTCCAGCATATGTTTAAAAAACGCAGGCATATCGCGGAGCGTGAGTTGGGGGTTATCGTTGGCGGCGGCTATAAACAGGAACTTGGCGAGCGAAGTCTGGCCGCTGCCCAAAATCCGGTTGGCCTGGGTGAGAATTTCCTCGGGTTTGCTGTCGCGAAAAGGCATATATCGCTCGCTGCCGATGGCCAGCAGCAGGGGGTGAACCCCGGCTGCATCGACGGCGTGGATCTCCTTTACCCCCGGAAATTCCTGGGTGGTCAGTTTTTTCACCAATTGATGGATGAGGTAGCCGAAGCTGGAATCTTCCTGCGGGGGGCGGCCCACTACGGTAAAATGCCAGATAGCGTCTTTGCGGTGGTACACCTTGTGCACATCCATCACAGGGAAATCGTGGCGCAGGCTGTAATAGCCCAGGTGATCGCCGAAGGGGCCTTCAGGCTTTTTGCCGTTTTTGCGGATCACACCGGTAATCACAAAGTCGGCATCGGCGGAAAGGACGTAGCCGTCGCGCCACAGGTATCTGAACCGGCGCCCGCCCAGCAGTCCGGCAAAAGTCAACTCCGAAAGTCCTTCAGGCAGCGGCATAATAGCCGCAAAGGCATGCGAAGGAGGCCCGCCGACAAAAATAGCGCAGCGAAAATCTTCGTCGCTTTCGTTGTACTGCGTATGATGTATGCCGATGCCGCGATGGAGTTGGTAGTGCAGGCCTATCTCGCGGTTCATCACATAATCGTTGCCCGAAAGCTGAATGCGGTACATGCCGATATTGCTTTGCATGATCTGCTTGCTGCCGGGAGGCAAGGTAAACACCTGTGGAAGCGTGACAAAAGCGCCGCCGTCGTCGGGCCAGGACACCACCTGTGGTAGTTGGTCGATCGTTGTTTCTCCGTATAAAATCGGTGCTCCCCAACGCTGCTGCATAGGCAGGGCCGTCAGCGCCGTAAATGGAGCGCCGGCATAGCGAAGGGGTTTTTTGAGCAAATTAGTGGGGTCGGCTTTGAGTTCGATGACGCGCTGCACCTGCTTAATCGTGTGCCGGAAGAGGAAGTCGGTACGCTCATAAGTGCCGTACAAATTGGATGCCGCCCGAAAGGGGCTGCCTTTCACCTTTTCGAAAAGCAAGGCGGGGCCGCCGGCGTCGTA
Source organism: Saprospiraceae bacterium (assembly GCA_016787505.1). GTDB lineage: Bacteria > Bacteroidota > Bacteroidia > Chitinophagales > Saprospiraceae > JABWBR01. Next base: position 2,144 of record JAEUUQ010000256.1, read on the forward strand.
TACACGGCGGTGTATTTCGGCCATCTCAAGATGGGGGTCGACTTCTGTTTTGATCCTCGCCAGTTGGCCGTGGCGCTCGAGGTCGAGGATGGCGGAGTGGAGGCTGGAGTAAGTCATTCTCTGTTTTCTGTTCTCTGTTTTCTGTTCTCTGTTCTCTGTTCTCTGTTCTCTGTTTAAGTTTAATTAGCAAAATTAAGAAACGGAGAACCGACAACAGAGAACGGAGAACAGAGAACATCAGTTCTTCTTCGATTTTTTCAAGAATCCTAGATTGGCCTTTTGATACTTCTCCTTTTTCACCAATTCCTTGAGGTTGTGCATAGAGCGGGTGGGGCCCTGGTCGATAGCCAGGTTGACCATCCAGGGGGGCATCGTGCCGGCGGGGTCGGATTTGAGGTGGTTGGTCACCTTTGTTTTTCCGTTGCCCAGGTCCTTCAATTTCCAGACGGCCTCCATCAGGGGTATGCGTACCACATCGGTTTTTTCGGGGATATAGTGAGGGCGGGCGCTGAGGTGCAGCACCACTTCATGGGCAATCGTATCCTGCCACACCTTTGAATTCACCACATAATCGCGGTCGGACATAGGCCAGGGGAAGTCGATTTTGGCGTACACATAATTTTCCGTTTCAGAAACCGTATGCAGTCTTTCGGCTTCGATGCAGTGGTATACCCAATAGGGTTGCATGGGCACATCGCGGATAGCGGCCACAACCGCAGCTACGGGGGCATTCACCACCGTTTCGATTTTCAGTTCGTTGATTTTGGAGTCGGTAGATTTGCGGAAATACACCTTTAGATCATTTACCTCTTTTTTTAGCTTCCATACCTGGCCTTGCGCTAATAGCAAAGCGGGACTCAATACGCCCAATAAAATAGTAAGAAGAGTAATAAATGGGTAATACATATGGTTTGGTTTGAGTAGGGTATAACGTTTTGCGGTGTATTTTTGATTGCAAAAAAGCATGATAATTTGCAAGATACTCAAAAATGCACTTTTACTCCTGTTTGCGGGGCTGGCATTGCACGTGACCGGTCAGGAACATATCTGCCGTCGCTTTATTTTACCTGAGGAGCTACGGGAAGTATCCGGCTTGTATTACGCAGGCCCCGACAGCCTTTGGTGGCACAATGACGGCGGAGACATCCCCCGGTTGTTGCTCACTGACAGCCGGGGCAAATTAAAGAGGGAAGTAATATTGCAGGCAGCGATCAACGAAGATTGGGAAGATCTTAGCGCCGACAAATCCGGATTTTTATATATCGGCGACTTTGGCAACAACCTCAACAACCGGCGCGACCTGCGCGTGTACCGCTATCACCCCGCTACCGGCATGCTGGACAGCATTCGGTATACTTATCCCGATCAGCGGGAATTTCCCCCCTCTGCAGCACGCGCCAATTTTGATGTAGAGGCTTTTTTTTGGCACAATGACAGCCTGCATTTGTTTACCAAAAACCGGCTGGTCAAAGGCGATTATTATGCCAAACACTATGTGTTACCGGCTGCTCCGGGCAAATACGTTGCACAATTGCGCGATAGCATATACCTAAAGAAAAGAGTAGTCACCGCTGCGGCTATCAGTCCGGATGGCAACACGGTAGCCCTCCTCTCCTATTATTTTCGTTTGCGGTTAGGTTTTTTGCCTACCACACGTACTACGCTATGGTTGCTCAGCGGTTATCAGGGCAGCGCTTATTTGCGCGGTAAGGTCAAAGGAAAAAAAATGAGAAAAGGCCCCGTGCCCAGTCAGTTTGAAACCATAGACTTTTTGGACAACCAGTCTGTGTTGATTGCATCTGAGCGCACGCCGGTATATCGGCAGAAGGCGAGAAGGGTGAAAATAGCTCTTAGCAATTAGCGGTCAGGTCTTAGCAACTAAGAGCTGACCGCTAACTGCTGATTGCTGCATTAACATAACATTAGGGTAATCAAACACTAAACATTCAACATTATCTAAGCCAGATCAGCGCCCCGGTGCGGCCATTGGTGGAAGCAAGGCGCAGGGCGTACCAACCTTTGGGCAAAATAGAAAAATCATACGAATAATAGGTGTCAGTTTGTTTTCCTTGCCACACCAGTCGGCCTGAGGCGTCGAACAGGTTCAATTGTACGGGCAAATCCTGCTGATCGATTTCCAGATCAAAACCCGATAAGCGGGGTAATAGTGTAGCCTCCAGTGGTAGCGCAGAGTTATGGGCGTCGGTTATACTACAGATAACAAAGGGCGTCAGCGACATATTGGAAAAATTAATTATTGCGGGCGCGGTAATCATCCCGCTGCTGATTTGGCTTTGAAAATCGCCGATATTAGCATTTGCCGGCGCCACGTAAACGCCGGTATGACCGTGGCCGCCCTGGCAGTTCAACACACCGTCGGCGGGCACTTTCACCAGATAAGCCTGGGTAGAGTTGTTTTCGAGAATCCGTGTTTTGCCGAAGATAGCTATCATACCGTCTGACAATTCCTTGATATCTGCCGGAAGATCTCGGAAAGGGCTATTTTGGGGGCTGATGCGATATTGGTCGTGCCACAACAGATTGCCTTCGCCGTCAATTTTGGTAGAAAAAAAATCCTCTCCGCCGCTGGTCACGTAACCGCCGTCAGCCGTATTTGCCGCAGTAAGGATAAAATCGATATGGATCGTGCCGTAGGCTTTTTGCCAGAGCACATTGCCCGAAAGGTCGGTACTAAACACATAATTATCGAGTGCGCCGATGCCGAATGATGAAGAATATCCCAGAAAGGTAATCTCGTCATCATTGCGATAATCCACGCCGAACAACCAATCATTGGTGGTGCTGCCGTATACGTGTTCCCACAGCAGATTGCCGTTGGCGTCGAGGTGAAGGGCATGGGCAACCTGGATATCGCTGTGGCTATTGTTGATGCCTGCCAGGATGTAGCCCTGGTCGGTAGTGTCGGCGGCAAAGCAACGTTCTTCTTGGGCGCCTCCGAAGGTTTTGTTCCACACCACATTGCCGTCGGCAGCGATCTCGATGGCGTATGCATCGTAATGCCCGGCGCCGAAGGAGTTGGTAGCCCCAGCCAGCAGAAATCGGCCCTGTTTGCCGGGGATCAGTTGGCTGAGCACATCGGAACCGGGGCCGCCGTAGGTTTTTGCCCATTGGGGGAAGCCGTCGGCGTCGACTTC
>JAEUUQ010000259.1 GCA_016787505.1 Saprospiraceae bacterium
CATCTCGCTCCTTGGCATTGGGACTATGCAACGCTTCCAAGCAGCCGATTGCCGACCGCCGACTGCCAATAACCAACTCTGTGGCACTCAGTTTAACTCTGTGAGAAAAATCAAGGCATAAAGTGATTTTTGTCGAAAAAACACAGTTGATTGCACGAGATGATGCGAAATATCATATTTATCTTAAATGTATAACTGACGATCACCAATGGGACTATTTAATTTTAACAAAAAGAAAAAAAGGTGCAAACTACAAAGACACCAGTGGAAAGGTATCTTGAGCATTTAGACCATATTTTTCAGGAAAAACCGGAATTCTATAAAAATGAGAGCCTAATTGAAGGTATTTCAGGTGTGACATCTATTGTTTATAAGGACATTCCAGAAAAGGGATATACTACTGCTTTGACATATGGACTTTCGCTTGTTAAACACCCTGAATGGAAATTTGGAAGACCTGAACTTTGTATTTCAGTAGAATCGGCAAGCATAGATTGGGGGCAAATTGTAGGATTCATTGCTAACAAATTTCGTGGAGATTGCCCTTTCAGCTATGGTCAGACTATCAATTTTCGTGAGCAAATAAGTGATGATTCAGAGATGGATGCATTTTTCATTTTTGCACCAAGCATTTTGAACAAAGACGATTATCTAAATATTGATATTGGTACAGACTACAAAATAAATATTGCAGGCCTATATCCGATGTACTCTGACGAACTTGAAATTTATGAAAAAATTGGTTTCGAAGCATTTTGGCATCATCCAAACTTTGACAATTATAGTGTCAGACGAAAACGAATTGCGGGATGAAAATATTTGTCACAAATAACAATGTTTAGTCGAACGTCTGTCCTTTAACAACCAATGGCGAATCATTTTCAAATGGATAGAAAGTGACGCCTACGAGGTTCAAGTAGCAGACTATCATTAAATAGAAAAGCAGAATGAAAAAATTACCAAACATACATCCGGGGGAGGTCTTGTTGGAAGAGTTCCTGATCCCAATGGGAATTAGCCAATACAAGCTGCAAAAGATCTTATAATTCCCCAGACAAGGGTTAGCGAAATCGTGAAACAAAAAAGGAGAATTACAGCTGACAGCGCATTAAGGTTAAGCAAATACTTTGGCACTTCGGCAAAGTATTGGCTTGGACTTCAGGCCGATTTCGATATAGAGGAATCCGTAAATATATTGGCAAAAGATTTGTCGGAGATTCCGGAAATAAATAAAAACGTGGCTTAAAATTAAACTCCGAAGTCCACCTTTTGAAACATTTACATTCCATTTTCATTATTTTACAATTGATAAAGCCCCAAACAAAGCTCTTCAACCTACCTTTGAAAACAAAATTCAGCAAATGAAGAAAGTCTATTTGTACACACATGCCTGTCCATTGATTTTCATTTTGGCCATTTTGACTTCTTGCAGCGGACAATTCAAGTCAAATACCTTGGGAAGCAACAATCCTGAATTAACAGCAGCTCCAAAAACTGGCTCGCAAATAGCTGAATATGTGGTAAATATATTTGAAGACAAAAAAGGAAACCTGTGGTTTGGAACCATAGAAAAGGGGGTTGCCCGTTATGATGGGAAATCGCTTACCTACTTTTCCACAAAAGACGGATTATGTGGAAATACGGTTACGAGTATTGTGGAAGACAGGGCAGGGAATATGTGGTTTGGCACTCATTCCGGCCTTTCCAAATACGACGGAAAAACATTTACAAATTTCACAAGCAAAGAGGGCCTGTGTAATGACCGTGTTTCCAATATCCTGATAGATAAAGCCGGTAACTTTTGGGTGGGTACATGGAACGGAGTTTGTCGCTTTAACGGCACTGATTTCTCTAATTTCCCCCTTCCCATACCTGATGTGGAAGTGCCAAGTTATCAAGCCACCACAAATTGGGTTTCAGATATCATGCAAGACCAACATGGGAATATTTGGTTTGGAAGAAGCGGTTATGGTGCTTGTAAATATGATGGAAACTCCTTCACACTATTCACCAAAGAGGATGGTCTTCCCTCCAATTGTGTGCAAGCCATTCATGAGGACAAGCACGGCAATATTTGGTTTGGTACGAGAGTGGCTGAAAAAGACCATCCCGATGCCGGTAAAAGAACTGGCGAAGGAGGTCTTAGCCGGTACGACAGTAAAACATTTATTCAATATCCAGCATTTGAAGGCCTAAGTAAAAATGACATTTACTCTATCTATGAAGATAAAACGGGGAACATATGGATTGGTGCAACTGGCGTCGGGGTTTATCGTTACGATGGAGAATCATTCAAAATTCACAAAGGAACTGACCGTATGGACTTGACCTATAGTTATGGTGTGCAAAGTATTTTGGAAGATAGGAATGGAACCCTTTGGTTCGGTTTTTCCGGGGGGCTTTTTCGCCTTAACGGTTCATCCATTATTAATGTTACACAGGAAGGCCCATGGAAGTAAGATTAAAAAATGAACGCACGACAATGTGTATGGTGTACACGAAACGTTAGTGGCCATTGTAACGAACGACAATAGATACGACACAAAAAAACACTATCTTTGATACGACTAAATAATAACCAATGAAAAAAAATATCGTTTTAAAATTAATTGGATTGGCAATACTGGTTATGATAACTTTGATTATCATTTCAATCCTGGAAGTTGCAGTGTATTCTTATCTCGTAAATCCCGGACAAGAAATTAGTGTGTATGAAGCACACGCTGAATTTTCTGCACCTTATGTTTCAGGTATTTTTGGGTTTATTCTTTTCTTCCTCATCGCAAGACATTGGAAGAAAAAAGAATACCATAATTTATCCAAATTAATATTTCTTTTTCCACTCACTTATGTATTGTTGGACATATTGGTTCTATTATTGTCAGGGGCTGTTGAATGGTCAAAATGGTCAAGCATTGTTTTAATGTTTGTTCTTGCCAATGGTGCAAAATTCTTTGGTAGTTATTTAGGATATAAATTATCTAGATGACAGTAGATTGCGGACATTTACGCAGTTGGACAGCGGAGTATTCGGATTAGCAACAAATGGCGAATTACAACAATGCGCATGATATTCAATGCTTTTCCAACCACTTATCCAATATTGTTTTAGCGGTGAGTTTCGGCTTTTCAAAGCTCACCGGCTGGTCGAGCGCTTTGCGGAGTTCCTGCACCGCTGGGCGGTAGTCGGCGCCCATTCCCTGAAATTTGTCTACCGTGCGTAGCACCCGATCGACCTCCCAGGTGAACTTGCCTTGGTACAAGCTATATTTATCCCTGCACTGCCTGATGTTTTCCCGCACGAGCCTTGCCTGTATGAGGACGCCCTGCCGGACGGGCTCGACGAACATGGCCTTGTCATCCACTTCATTGGAGGCGAGGAAAGTAAAGGCTTCGGGGGCCCAGTCGTTCTGAAGGCGGCGCACCAGTTCCTCCTGCCAGTCGGGGCGCGACTTGATTTTGGCCAGGGCTTTTTCCCGGAGGGTCATATTTTGGTTGGCATCGGTATAAACGAGCAGGAATACCATATCTTTCATCACGTCGATGGTGTCCACGTAATTCAATTGCCCCTGGAGGAAATTGTCTGCAGATTCGGTAGCCGCCTTTGCGATGGCGGCGTTATTGCGGACCTTTGCAGCCAAAATAAAACCCATCGCCACGATACCGAAGCCAATGGCGGTGAACGTGGGCAGCCGCCAGACAAAAGTAGGCAGGATTGCGCGCAAGGGCTCGTTCAGCAATAGCAATGCGCTTGCCAGTACCGACAAAATCGCCAAAAGCGGTGTGGATTTCATAATTTGGTACAAAAACCTTGGCAATCCGCCCATGCCCTCTCCCATGGAAAGAAAAACCACCCCCAGCATGGACAATACGAATCCTCCCAACACCCATACCGTTCGCATAACCCCGCTGGACCCAACCCAGGCGTACCCGCCCTTCACGCCGATTGATATGGCTACAATACTCATGCACACCACAAATGCCGCAATCCCTGTCAACATCGACCAGGCATAACCCACGCCGGCGTCGCCACTACGGTTGTGGTGGCCGTAAATAAGGTTGATTAGCAGGATGGATACCAGCGCAGCTATGCCGAGAAAAAGATTGCCAAGTATGGTCATGTGTAACTGTTTAGTATGGTTTAGTGCCTTCGGCAATTTAGCAAGGTTTAGTTTTTTTTCAACTAAACCCTACTAAAAATAGTGACACGCGCTTAAAATTTAATTACCACAAAAATACTCCCAACTACGAGCCATAAAAATATAAATATCATACCCACCAAATATCCCATCCCAATGCCAGGCCCCTGCGTGCTGTTAGCCTCCATGATTTTTTCAAGCACAAAATGCCCACCAATGATACAGGCTACCCAGACCCGCAGTAGCAGCCAGCTTTTTTCCACCACCGGCGCCCACCAAAGGGCGAAGGTGAGCAGCACCAGCAAGGGTATATAAAACCAGGATCTTTCTATAAAATCATCTACAGGATATCTGGGTGGTACATTGGCCCTGGCGACGAGGATGGCCCCGCCGTAAAAGAGCAGCCACAGGAGTTCCGGTCCGATCAGGTATCGCATACTAGGCGTTTTTTATAGTATTTACAAATTCGCAGTTGATTCTGACAGCTTCATCAACCACAAAATACCCTTTTGGCGAAATATCGGCGGCCTGATTTTTACTCAAAAATCATTCGAAAAATATACTATATTGAGAATTGTTTTACATAAGATTTGCAAGTCACATGCCTTATTCTTTTATCAAAATCAAGTGGGGATTCCTCACACTTTTGTTGAGCCTGCCAGCTGCAGCTTCCGCCCAACCCACGCCCATCCTGCTTCGCAACGCCTCTTTCGAAGATGACCCCGCCATCTCGCAGCCCCCACGCGAATGGTATTACTGCGGCCCGCCCGAAGAAACCCCGCCCGACGTGCAGCCCAACGAGGTATTTGGGAAAAACCAGGATGCCCACCACGGCTATTCCTACCTGGCTATGGTGGTGAGGGATAACAACACCTGGGAAGCCGTGGGGCAGCGCTTGCTCCAGCCATTAGTAGCAGGGAAGTGCTACGAATTGTCGATTTTTTTAGCCCGCCCTGCCATATACCAGAGTTCCAGCCGGATAACCGGCGAATTAGACAATTTCATCAGGCCGGTTTGCCTCCGTATCTGGGGCGGAGGCCCCCGCTGCGACCGCCGGGAAATCCTGGTTGTCTCGCCTCCCGTGAAGTCAACCGACTGGACGAAATACACGTTTCAAATTCAACCATTCGAGGACGTTCACAACCTGGTACTGGAAGCGTATTATTTACCCGATAAGGTACCTTACAACGGCGGCCTTTTCCTCGATGCCGCGTCTCCTGTATTTGAACTGGATTGCGAATCCCGTGAAAAGTTAGTAGCGGTCAGAAAGGTGGTTTTTTCGCAGCCGTCTAATATTAACGAGTTGGAGGCGCTGATCCAAACCCAATTGCAGGCCTTGACATTAGACTCTACCAGTGGGCAACTGTCCATCCAATATTTTACCGACCCCCACGGCGTCGACCGCCAGGCCAATATTCCGCTATGGGTGATCGCACAGGCGCTCCAGTCGTTTACGGCATGGAAACTGGAGATTGTAGTGCCCGAGCATCCTTCCCACAGCGCCCGCGAACTCGCAAAAGAAATCAACCGTGAGTTGCACAGCGCCGGCCTGCCGGGCCGTCAGCTAAAGGTGAGCACAGCGACAAAACGCGACAGGAAAAGGACATGGCCCCTGCAAGGCCGGGATGGATTGGTGTGGGCCAGGGTGTGGTAGGGACCGTGCGGTGCGACTGTAGGACTGTACGACTGTACGACTGTACGACTGTACGACTGTACGACTGTACGACTGTGCGACTGTACGACTGTACGACTGTACGACTGTACGACTGTACGACTGTACGACTGTACGACTGTACGACTGTACGACTGTACGACTGTACGACTGTACGACTGTACGAAAATAAACGAACAAGATACGTGAAGATCCCCTGATCGTAAAGTCGTAAAGTCGTAAAGTCTCAAAGTCTTTTCACCTGTGCCTCCTGGGTAATCCGCAGCCCTTCCGTGTGCGTAATCAGATTCAACCCCGGCGTTTTGCCGGGCGTAATACTGCCCAGGTCGGCTTCGAAGCCCAGCGCCTCGGCGCCGTTGAGCGTGGCCCAGCGCAGCAGCGTATCGAAGGGCACATAAGATTGGTATTTGGCGATAGCCTTCATTTCATCCAGCACCGATAGCTGCCAGTTGCTCGTAAGGCTGTCGGTGCCAATCGTTAAACGGGCATTTTCGTCGAGGAAATGCTGGTAATGGGGCAAGCGGTTTTCGATATACAGGTTGGCGTTGGCGCAGGTAGCCCAATACACGCGGGCGCTCCACTGCTGGGCGGCACGGATATCGGCGGGGCCGGTCATCGTATTGTGCACAAAAAGCGTGCGAAGGGCCGGGTTGAGGTGGGCCATCGCATAATAAATCGAATTTTGGCCGGTAGCCTCGAAGGCTTCGAAGGGAATGCCGAAGGAATTGTAAAAATCAATAAACCCGCCGCTGCGCAGCAGGAAAAGCTCGTCTTCGTGGGTCGTCTCCTGGTTGTGGATGCTGATCGTCTGGTCGGCGTCGCCGTTGGCTTCGCGGATGAGGCGGAACAGCTTTTCCGACACCGTATACGGCGCGTGGGGCACGCGGCTTTTGCGGTTGCCGTGGTGTTCGCTTTGCCCTTGAAAAACGGCCTCGTATTGGGCAAAAGTGCTGTCGGCCCGGTCGTTTTGCATAAAATCGAACATCTCCACAAACGTGTAATAGCGCAGCTTGCTTTTGGCTTTTACGGCTGCGGTGTCGAGTTTGTTGGAAATATCGCCCACGGCCACGATGCCGGCGTCGTACATGTATTGGTCGGCTTTTTCGATGGCGTCGAGGATC
>JAEUUQ010000262.1 GCA_016787505.1 Saprospiraceae bacterium
CATCTCGCTCCTTGGCATTGGGACTATGCAACGCTTCCAAGCAGCCGATTGCCGACCGCCGACTGCCAATAACCAACTCTGTGGCACTCAGTTTAACTCTGTGAGAAAAATCAAGGCATAAAGTGATTTTTGTCGAAAAAAACACAGTGGATTGTATGAGATAATACAAAATATATTATTTTTGTTACAAACCCATACCCCGAATGAAAAATTGTATATCGCCCAGGCCAGTGAAAAACGATCTGCATATAGTCGTTTCTCCAAAATTTTTCCAACCTTCTTTTCTTGCGTTCATTAGGCAAGGTTGTATTTGGTGGTAAGCTGATTTGCCGGCGTGTGTAGCTGCCAGGAAGCGGAGCCTGCAATCATTTATTTCAATCACTTGGCAAGGGTTTGACAAAATCAGGCGCTCGCTAGACGACTTGGCGTTCTGACATACCGACAAAGTATAGGCGCAATGCGGGTTTAGATAGTCGACTAAGTATACCTGCAATAGACAACTAAGTAAAGGTGCAATGGCACGGATGACCCGGAGAGGTGATATGATGACAAAGTGAATTTACTCTGCAATGGCACGTATTGGTTGTTGTTGTCGGTAAACAGGCGTTCTGCGATAAAATAAATAACAATATGATAAAACAGGGATAGTCCATTTAACACATTTTCATGATTACACATCATGAATACATTAGATAAAGTGTGACGATTTGATAATCGGCATCTGGGAAAACCTCCCACGTCGAACGCTTGAACAACACACTTCGACAAAGCATTTGCCGAAGTGTCCGAAAAATTTTGTCATTTTCAAAGAGTGATGAAATGCACGAAGCCTAATTGCACCTACTTTGTGTTCAATTATAACCTGTAGCTCACAGAATGACACTACCCAAAAGTTAATATCAGGTTATAAGCATTGTTGCGCTATTGGGTACTGGGACTGCCTAAATTTATTGAAATGGCAAACCAAACTAATTCTCCTGCCTCCATCATCAACAACCCCAAAGGGGGCGGTGCAATGCATGGCCTGGGCGAAAAATTCTCTCCTGATCTTTTTACCGGTACCGGCAATTTTACTGTTCCAATTGCACTTTCCCCAGGCCGCAACGGCTTCCAACCGCAGATTAACCTCTCCTACAGCACAGGACAAGGAAATGGGCCATTCGGTATGGGGTGGAGCCTAAGTATTCCGGGGGTGGCTCGGCAAACTTCTAAGGGTATCCCAAAATACGATGAACAAAAGGACACATTTATTTTATCTGGGGCAGAAGATTTAGTGCCCGTAGAAAGAAGCCCTGGTAACGGATATTCAGCATATCGGCCTCGCACAGAAGGCTTATTTGCAAGAATCCGCTACTACCTTGACGACAAAAATGCCTATTGGGAAGTAAAAACAAAAGATGGACTTACGAGCATTTATGGTACCCCCGCTTCGGTTGGGAAAAATGATCAGGCCGCTTGTGTAAACCCTGATTATCGATCAAATATTTTTGCATGGAAACTGACCCAGACTACTGACCCATTTGGCAATCAGATTAAATATACATACGAACACGATACCGGGAGCGAGGGGCCACATTATTGGGATCAAGTATATCTTCGTAAAATTGAGTATATTGATTATACCTCCAAGTCAGGGAAAGAACAATTTCTCGCGAGTGTTGAATTTGAGTACGACAAGAACCGACCGGATGCCTTTTCAGATTACAAATCCGGTTTTGAGATTCGCACTCGATGGCGTTGTCAGAGTATCCTAATTGAAACACACCCCGAAGGGATTGCAAACGCTGTTAAAGTACGTCGATATGTTTTTAACTATGATAATTCTGCCAAAAACGACGTGTCGTTACTTGTTGGAGTTCAAGTAACGGGCTTTGACGATACTGGCGCCGAAATATCAGAAATGCCTCCTCTCGATTTTCGCTATTCCAAGTTTGATCCACAAGAAAAGCGTGATTTCTTCCCTGTAACGGGCAACGACCTCCCACCGGTTGCTTTAAGCAATCCTGATTTCGAAATCGCCGACCTTACCGGCAATGGCTTACCTGATATTTTTCAACTCAATGGTGTCGCTCGATTTTGGAAAAACATGGGTAACGGTCGCTACGACCCGCCAAGAATGCTGAAAGATCGCCCACCCGTATCACTCTCCGATCCGGGTGTTCAAATGCTGGATGCCGATGGGGACGGAAGAATTGATCTGCTGGTAACAAATGGCGCATTTTCGGGCTATTTCCCAATGGAATATGGGCGCGATGCCGCCTGGGAAAAGCGCCCTTTTACTAAATACAGACAGGCTCCAAGTTTCGATTTGAAAGACCCCGAGGTTAAGCTCGTTGACCTAACTGGTGATGGAATAACCGATATTATCCGTTCTGGCACGCGTTTGGAGTGTTTTTTCAATGATCCCAAAGAGGGTTGGAACGAGACTCGTTTCTGGCCCAGAAAAAGTAACCTCGCGGAATTTCCCAATGTTCAATTCTCCGATTCCCGTGTCAAGTGGGCCGATATGACGGGGGACACTATGCAGGATATTGCACTCGTCCATGATGGCAACGTGGAATATTATCCCAATCTTGGTTATGGACGATGGGGAAAACGTATCCACATGCGCAACAGTCCACGATTTCCCTATGGCTACGATCCGCGTCGAATTCTACTGGGTGATGTTGATGGGGATGGCTTGGCTGATCTCATTTATGTGGACGACCGCCAAATTACACTATGGGTGAACCAAAGCGGCAATCAGTGGAGCGATCCGATCGTAATACCTGGCACTCCACCCGTAAGCGATATGGACTCAGTCCGCTTAATTGACTTGAAAGGCAGTGGAGTTGCAGGTATTCTCTGGAGCAGTGATCTGCGTGGCGACGGGCGTCCTCATATGTTTTTCCTTGACCTCACTGGTGGTGGGAAACCTTATGTACTCAACGAAATGGATAACAACATCGGGGCTGTTACCAAAGTAGAATATGTAAGTTCGGCGGAATTCTATTTGATGGATGAACAAGACCGCAATCTCCGGTGGCAAACATCGCTTCCAATGCCTGTTCAAGTGGTTAAAAAGGTTGAAGTCATTGACGCCATTTCGCAAACCAAACTTACTACTGCTTATCGCTATCATCATGGCTACTGGGATGGTCTGGAGCGAGAATTTCGGGGGTTTGGCATGGTAGAACAAACCGATACGCTGACTGAAAGCGACTACAATGCTGCTGGATTGCATGGCGATGTTTATTTTGAAAAGGTTTTGCAGGCGCAATTTTCCCCACCGATACGCACCAAAACATGGTTTCACCAAGGCCCCGTCCGAATAAAGGGAAACACCTGGCTAGAAACCGATTATAGCCAGGAATACTGGCAAGGTGATCCTGGTTTTTGGGATAAAGGACAAATGCTACAGGATTTGCTACGCAATTCTGAGTTGCTCGCACACGATAAACGCGATGCCTTGCGGGCCCTACGGGGTAGCATACTGCGTACTGAATTATATGCTCTTGATGGAACGGAGCGGGGAAACAATCCCTATACAGTGACAGAAAGTCGCTACGACGTGCAAAAAGTTGATAATCCATTGCAAGAGGAGGGCTTAAAGCCAGTTTATTTTCCGACAGCAGTTTCTCAACGCACTACCCAGTGGGAGCGAGGAGATGATCCAATGACGCAATTCGTATTTACGGCTGACTACGACCATTTTGGACAACCACAAGTGCAAACGCAGATTGCCTGCTACCGCGGTTGGAAAAAACTGGGGGACAGGGCTGGTGAATTTTTGGCTACCCGCACTCGCACTACCTATGCCATACCCGCTTTACAAGATCATTATATTCATGACCGGGTCGCTGGTGTGAAACAGTGGGAAATCGTCAATACACTCGGAAAGACTGTTGAAGAAATTGCCCAATTGGTGGACGGTTCATCTATGAAAATATTCGGCCACTCTTTAACCTATTATGATGGGAAAGCCTATCAAGGACGGCCATGGAAAGAAGTAGGAAAATTTGGAGCGGCAACACGAATAGAAGCACTGGTACTCACGACTGAAATTCTAAAAGAGGCATACGAAGATACTTTATACAATGGTCAGAAACCTGTCTTTTTCAATGATGGGAATCAGATTCAATGGACGGCAGAATACAATAATCGCTTCCAACTATCCTCCAAAGGCATAGGCTATACATTTCATCTTGGCACGGGACAAGTCTATGAAAGAGGATACTATATTACCACTGAGCGCAAAAAATATGACTTCCAGGCAGGCGCTGGCAATAAAGGTTTGCCTGTAGCCATACTGGATCCTTTAGCTGACAATTCGGTTGAACCGAATAACCACAAGACAAGTATTGAATATGAAAAGTACAAACTACTACCCAAGAAGGTTATACAAGTGATGAGTACTCCACCCGCTGGAATTAAAGGGCTGGAAATGAAAGCCGAATATAACTACAGAGTATTTCAACCAAGGAAAATAACAGACCCGAACGGCAATGAAACGATATTTGAATATAGTCCTTCCGGGCTGCATACTGCTACAAGGCTTAAGGGGCAACCGGGAAAAAACGAAGGAGATCAGGCTCGTGCAAGTGCTATACTGGATTACAATTTTTTTAACTTCAAAATTGCCGGCGACCCAATATGGGTTAAGACAACTAAGCATATACATCACGATACAGAAACGGATATTCCTGAACCCAAACGTAGCGAAACCATCACCACTATAGAGTATTCTGATGGCTTTGGCCGGGTGGTGCAAACCCGGACCCAGGCGGAAGAAGAAATTTTTGGCGACCCATTGTTTGGAGGGGATATTTTAATTACAGACCAGAATGATAAACCAGGCAGTAAGTCCGATGTCATCTGTACAATCAATAACAACCCGAATGACCCCAATGTGGTGGTAAGTGGCTGGCAGGTTTATGACAACAAAGGCCAGGTGATCGAAAAGTTCGAGCCGTTTTTTGCTACTGGCTGGGATTACCAACCGCCTACCCTTATACAGCGTGGGAAAAGCATTCGTATGGAATATGACCCACGTGGGCAAGTAATACGTACGCTTAACCCCGATGGTTCCATGCAATGGGTCATTTACGGAACGCCCATAGCATTGGATACTCCAGGCGACTTTAATCCCACTCCATGGGAGGCCTATACTTATGATGCTAATGATCTGGCATCATTGTCAAGAACGCCTGGCGGTGCTTCTATGCAAAACCAGGCTCCACAATCGCATCATTTTACACCGGCGCATATCGAGATAGATGCCTTGGGCAGAACAATTAAGGCGGTGCAGCGACTGGCAATGAGTAATGCGCCAGGCGACCTGGTCGTGACCAAGTCGGAATACGACATCCGGGGAAATCTGGTTAAAATCTTTGATGCACTGGGCCGCAGGGCATTTTTTCACGCTTACGACTTAGCCAATCGCCCCCTACTCATTGATAGCATTGACGCCGGAATCCGGACGACCATTTACAATGCTTCCGGTAATCCGGTAGAGCGACGGGATAAACGTGGGGCCTTGATTTTACAGACGTATGATGACTTGAACCGCCCGGATTTAAAATGGGCTTCTGACAAAACAGGTCAAGCTATAACCCTGAGAGAACAAATGACCTATGGAGAAAATGCTCCGAATGCAGCAAAAAATAATTTGCGAGGTAAGTTATATCAACATAAGGACGAAGCAGGGCTGTTAAGCTTCCACGCTTACGATTTTAAAGGAAATATACTGGAAAAAGCACGTGAAGTGGTAAGTGATACTGTAATCTCGACCGCATTGACAAACGGAATACCTTTTGTAATGGATTGGGACAACCGGCCGTCCCTCTATAAAGCGCATATCACTACAACTGCTTATGATGCGCTAAACCGGGTAAAAAAAATTACCTATCCGGAAGATACACGTGGAAAGCGTAGGGAATTAGAACCCGAATACAACCGTGCAGGTGCCTTAGAAAAGGTGGTGTTCGACGGTTCAACATATGTAGATCGAATTGCCTACAATGCCAAAGGGCAACGTATCCTGATTGCGTATGGCAATCAGGTTATGACCCGCTATGCATACGATCCGCTCACCTTCCGGCTTTTGCGCCTCCGAACCGAAAAGTATACCGCCCCCGTGGTACAAATTTACCGCCCGGATGGCAGCCCTTTTCAAGACTTTTTCTATCAGTATGATTTGGTCGGTAATATCATTTCTATCCGGGATGTCACGAAAAATTGCGGCATTCCCAATACCCGTTTAGGCGATGATGAGTTGTTGCGTGAGTTTACGTATGATGCTATTTACCGCCTCCGCACTGCTACCGGACGCGAATGTGATAAAGCCCCTCCACCGACAGGTAATTCTAAAATCGACGCTTGGTTGCAGATGGGCTATTGCGATGACCCTACACGAACTAGGGCCTATACCCAAGAGTATCAATACGATGAAATGGGTAATATGACCCATCTTATACACCAGGCCGGAGGGGCAAATAATTACAATAAAGATTATGTAACTCTGCCTACAAGCAATCGTTTGCAAAATGGCACTTTCCGTGGACAACAATTTGATTATCTATACGATGATAACGGCAATCTTGAACAGGAATCCCTGTCTCGCTTCTATGAATGGGACCATAGCGACCATTTAATACGCTTTCGAGTACAAGCCCCTACGGCGGCAATGCCTAGCCAGCAAACATCCTACCTCTATGATGCGGCGGGCATGCGGGTAAAAAAATTGGTTCGCAAACAAAATGGGGCGTGGGAAAGCCGCACTTACATAGATGGGGTTTTTGAGCATACAAAGAATAATACTGGCAAGAAAAACAACCATTTTCATGTGATGGATAACCAAAGCCGTATTGCCATCCTACGAACTGGGGATGCAATAGGTGATACCTGGCCGGAAGTACAGTATCATTTAGGGGATCATCTTGGAAGCAGTAATACTGTTTTGGGGGGCAAGGATGCTTCTGTGTCCGCATTTGTAGGTCGCGAGGAATATTATCCTTATAGCGATACCTCGTTTGGAAATTTTAGTAAAACTAAAAAACGCTTTAGATATAGCGGTAAGGAAAAGGATGAAGAGAGTGGATTGTATTATTATGGGGCGAGGTATTATGCGGGGTGGTTGGGGAGGTGGGTGAGTTGTGACCCGATTGGTAAAAAAGATAATTTAAATTTATATCTTTTTACTCAAGTTAATCCAATTAATAGAATTGATCTGTTAGGTCATGAATCACCAGGAGTTGCTGAGATCCGTGATGAAAGAGGAAGATACTCTCCAGAAAGGATTACAGAGTTTAGAAATTATATAAACACAGTAAAAACCCCTAAAGAGCGAGCAGTTTTATTTGGTTTTTTACAAAAAAAAGTAGGGTATCATAGCCAAAGAGATAATTTATTTACTGAGGTAACATATAACTCAAAAAAAGTTGATACAAAAATGATAGGTGATGTTATGTGTAATCTTACATCTTTAGCAATGTCCCTTGAATATTTGGGAGTACCTAATCCGAAAGGACGTTCATGGCAGTATGAAGATGCATTGGAATCTATTAGATATGATAGCGGTTTGCCCAAAAGGACAAGTAGTGATGGCTGGGGAGGAGTTGCCGCAAAATTGGGTGTGAAAGTTACTTTTTTGGATTATAGTTTTGGTAAAAATAGTAATAAGAATTGGTTTGAACAAACTGTAAAGCCCGAACTAGATCAAGGAAAGGCTGTGATGATGAGCATTGGGGGCCATATAATTCGTGTTCAAGCGATAACTGACCAAGGTATTGTCGTTGATGATCCATATGGGAGAAGCACTTTAGGAAAAGAGGGAAACAGGAGTTTTGCAAGAAATAATTCTGAGAAAAATCCGAATGCTGGAGAGGATACTTTTTATTCTTGGGCTGACGTTGAAAAACATAAAATGAATTGGGTTGCTACATTGGAAATAAATACTCAAAACACACAACCAAAGGAACAGAAAAAAGGAAAAAAGGCGAAATGATCCTTTTGCTACCGCCAACGGAACGAAATTTACTTTATATAAGACGGATTCAAGACACAAAAATTACATAAAAATATAAAACAAGATGGAAGAAAAATCAAAATCTTTTGACCGCCTCCAACACAAAAATAATGTGCTGGAATTGGAAAACCAAAAACTGAAACTTGAAAAAAAGATTCAGGAGATGTATGAACCTGTGGACTTTCCAGGGGAAAAGGAAATTTACAAGGAAATGATTACTTTGATAGACGGTATTCTAAAAGACGTCGGTCAAGAGTCTGCTCCTGAATTTATTCTAAAAAAGGCGCTAAGTCATTTGCGAAAAGTGGATCAGCAAAAATTTGTATTGGAAAACTTGTTAGAAGGCATTAAACGTGGACAAGATGTCAGTTTTCTGGTGGAGACTTATCAGCACCTTGGATTGATGACGTCTCCGCCGCCACCGCCAGACCCTAATAATCCCAATCAGGCGCCTGTTGCAAATTCAGCGCCATATTACCCACCACTTCCTGTTCAACCAACAAGCCCGAGCCCGCAAGATGGGAAAGGTTCCTGGCTTTGGAACCTTATCACAGGGCCTTTAAAGAGAATTGCTACCCGGCTAATGTCGATGATTACCAATGCTATGCGCTCTATTCCGCATTTTATTGACATCAAGCCGATTGTTGGATTTACGGGCATATTTCCTTCGCTTTCTTTCCAATTGGAGACAGGGGACATGAATCTGCATGAGTTTTGGGAGTTGTTGATGGGAAATGAGGATGCTGACAATGATTAAAAAAAGATATCCTTGACAAGAGCATAACACACTTAATGCTATAAAATATGGAAGACAAACGCATCTCATTTCTTACCGAGGATTATAAACAAAAAATCGCATACCTCACGGCCCACTTCACGCGAATGTGGACTAGGTTTAATATTTTCGTGACCATCGAAATGGGTTTGATCGGTAGTAAATATTTATGGCAAGGCGCTGAGTTGACCCCCCCTGCATTATTTATTGCGGGAGTAGCCTTTTCGCTATTGTGGCTGCTGCTGGGGACAGAGGATCGGTATCTGGTCTATCATTATCGAAAGCAAATTGTACAGGTAGGTAATGCCTTAGCTAAAGCATATGGATTGCCAACAGAGCAAAAAGGTGATAAAGGCTTCGATTTTTATCAACCAGTAGGCTGGGTAGATGAACATAAAATGGTTGCCTGGGATAAATCAGTTGGTGTTCGTTTTCAGATTTTCAGCACAACGAAGATGGCGGTTTATGTTCCAATGATTGTACTGGCTTTTTGGATAGGTTCATGGGCCTATTATAGCCCAAAGCTGGAAGTAGAAAAGCCTGTTAAGGTTGAATCGGTCGGACAGGTAAAATAATTGATTTGCTTTTAATGCTTTTTTTTCTCTTACTAATAAAATCGCTTGATCATGGCAGAGAAAACTAAAAAATCTGCGGCAAAAATATCCCTCAAAAATGAACCTATTCCAAATATACCTGAAGTAAAGGAACGCAGACCCACTTCGCTGAAAATCACCCTAAGCGGAATGAACCTACAGCATGCTAAAGCAAGCAAGGTCGCTGCATCTTTGAAACAGCTTGGGCTTCGTACGCTTGCGGATGTCAGGGCAATGGGAGGATTAGGAAAGCTAAAAAAAACAGGTATCACTCCAGCCTTGCGCGAGCGAATAGATGCTCATGCCAATCTGGATTTGCTGTTGCCAAACCCGAAGATTAATAACTTGCTCATTGACAAAGGTTATAAACATATATTGGACATTGCAGAAACACCTGAAGTAATGTTGCTGGCTGATTTAAAGGACCAGTTACCGGAAGCAAAAATCCTGCACTTGTCGCGTACTGCAGGAGCGCAGATTGCCTTAATGAATCATGCGGAAACACAAAGACGGGTTTTCCTTGCCAACCGCATGGAGGTCAAAGCCGGAGCAAAACTGTTTACTTCCGATCCGGCCACAGAAGAACCCTGTGAATGTAATGATTGCGATGCCACAGTAAGCCCTCGTGCTTATCTGGCGGATTTGATGAATTATGCGGTAAAGCATGTTCAGGCTGGCAATAAAAAACTGACACTCGCTGACTTCAAGGCAATATTTCTTCAACCATTTTCAGAACTTCCGGCAGACTGCTCTGCTATTGATACGGAAGTCCGACAAGTACGCATTGCAGTGGAAGTGCTTCGAGCATTGGGTAAAAAAAATCAGGATTTGGGTGACTTTGCCTGTTCTGATACGCAACTTCGGATTGGACGGGAGGGGCCGGACTTTCTTACACATGCAGACAGTGGCGCAATCGCATTTGCAGCCGATGTGGATGGCGATGGAATCCAGGAATTGATCGTGGCAAAAAATTCCATAGGGGGAACTGGAGAAAATGATTTTTGGGTAGTCAAATACAATCCGGATGGGCAGTTTTGGTTCCCATTTTATCCGATTGACAGTGATTTTGTTCAAGGGGTGAGTATACGATGCACACCTACGCAATTTGTAGGTTCGAACATCATTACCCATGCTATTGCAGCTGATGTAGACGGAGACGGCTGCGATGAAATCGTCGTTGCGTTCAACAATGGGGAAACCGACCCGGCTCGACCAGTCTATAACAATGAATGCTGGGTTATTAAATTCAACAAAAGCCGGAAAAAATTTGAATTCATCGGCAATACACAAGGCTTTGTTTATGATGCTGCCATTGATTGTTCCTATGGTCCTGACGGCACGGTGCGGAATCAATATATTAATCTTGGTATTAAATCCATCATTGCTGCCGACGTAGATGGCGATGGGCAGCACGAAATTGTCATTCAACCTCAATATGGAAACAAATACGTTTCGGTAACACCTGTAACATCACCCACTGTTGGCAACGATATGTGGGTTTTGAAATACAACAAACAAGCAGATAAATTCGAATACTTTTCTCCGATACCGGGTCATCCATTCAATGCTTCTATCGATTGTTCTCCTGCAGATTATGATGCCAAAAAAATTCTTGCTGTCGATATTAAAGGAGATGGGAAAGATAGAGTGTTGGCGTTTCCCGATCATGGTTTGAATCCGGGGAAAATGATCTGGATCATGAAATATGATGGAGCAGCTTTTGTGCACGAAGATCCAAGTGATCCGATTATTTTTAATGTAGATGTTGAGATAGATTGGCGAGTACATGCCTGCGGTTCGGTTGCTGCAGGAGATTTTGACGGACAAAATCGTATGGCTTTGGTCGCCGCTCCGGAGCAAACCTCGTTGAATGTGTTGGATAAAAATGCTTTAAAGGTAGTGTCGATCGATCTGGATTTCACTAAACAACATTTGATTGCCAACAATATAGGAACCTCTGTCGCTTCCGATGCTTTCGCTCAGATAGATTGCAGTCCTGGCAACTTCAAAGTGCGGAAAGTTTTAACCGGTGATATTGACGGCGACGGACGGCACGAAGTCATAGTTGTGCCGGAATTTGGTCAGAGTACCTGGCAAAATGGTTTGTGGATAATGGATTACGACCCCATACAAAACCAGTGGCAACACTTCAGTCCCATTGCAGGGAATCCGATCAATGCAGACCTTGTTTGGAATAACGAACCAAACGAAATTGTTAACGCCATTATTTGTGCGGACATAAATGGGGACGGGAAAGATGAACTCATTGTTTTCCCATCCTCTTCCCAAAAGGAATACTATAATAGTTTCTGGGCGCTTGAATTCGACGTTGCTACGCAAACATGGAAGCATATCAAACCGAAACAGGTAGCAGAGAACCAGTATGTTCTCAATGCCTACCAAGCCTTACTGGAAGAGGCTGGAACTAGCTATGCTGAAATCCGCCTTGCCCGAAATCAAAGCGACGACGATCCTGAAAAAGTCAATCTGGCGGATCGAATCGGCATCCCGGTTGGAAATATAAAAGATCTCTTATTAGACCCTGACTCAATCAAAGAATCGGATTTACAAGCATTATTTGGTTTGGCGGACACCCATCTGCCTCCTTTGCAAGCGCGCCCGGCCCCCAAAATCGTTCAATGGCGGCAGGAAACGCTTCAAAAACTTTGGGAGCAACAGGATTGGCGGTACGATGATTTCTCAGCAATCTTGGCCGATGGCTCACCTAATTTGCAACGGCGAGTGGTGATTGATCCTGATACTTTAGGGCCCGACGATTTTCGCCACCCGGAAGTGGGGGCCGGCTTTCAACTACTCTACCCAAAAACGGCCTTCGAACTCTGGGTAGTACGCAGAAAATGGCTGGACGGCCTGCTCGAAGGATTTCGCAGTGTGGCTTTAAAATTTGTAGGTAACAACAGGGGTCCTGACCTGGCAGCCATTATCATTGCCAAAATGGGAACCACGAGCTATCAAAACCCCGCCCCCAATGGCTTATGGACATTTGCCCCTGCGCTAACGCCTATAGAGATTTTCGAGGACTTAAAGAGCATCGTCAAAAAATTTGCCGAGGAAAATGATTCGACAAAGACCCGGAAAATCAACGAAGATTTGTTCACCAAGTACCATTTGACCATCGAGCCAGTGCGCCGTTTGGTCGAGCTCTGGAAAAAGGATCTGGATTTTTGGCTTGCACCTGATTTGAACGCCGCCTTAGCCGGGGAAGAATGGGAAGAGGTTTACAATATTCTCGCTTTGGCGCATAAAGCCTGGTGGCAGGACTATCATGTCTTTATCAATGTGGGCGCCTGGCAAACCGAAGAAGATGGCCTTAAAATCACCCTGAGCCCAAAAGATTTCTGGATGGCATTCCGTAAACCCAGCGAAGGAACGTTCCCGCCGATTCGGCAAGCGAATACACCACTCCTTGACCCCGAAAAAATAAAATTGGAAGACTTGCCTGATTCCACGGCGAGCAAAACCGCGGCGGCAACTCTGGAAGCCAGAAAACTTGAACTGAAAAATAAAAGGGATAAATTTAGAACTGATTTTGAAACTTCGGAAGATTTCGAGGCACTGGTGGTCGCTGCCTTGGGCAATGCCCCGGCACCCGCAGGAAACTGGCTGAATTATTTTTCCGACCTCGATCAAAAACTCGCTAGCCCTGCCACGGCAGCGGCCGCTCAAAGTACCTTGAAATCCAGTTGGAAATTGTCTGAAGATGCCTTCCACCGCCTATTGGCTGCTTTTAATAAACAGGTTGCATTTCTCGCCGACAAATCCCACAATCCTCCGCTAAACTCTGCAGAATCCGAGGATTTATATCTGATACTCGGGACGTCATTCAAAGAATTGAGTTTATATCAAAAATGGTATAACGAAGAGGTCAATCAAAAAATCGAGCCGTGGCTTTGTATCAAGCACAGCCTGGCAGTTTGGCGAACCAACACTGAAGACCGCCAAGTATGGGAACAGGCGCTACGTCAACATACCAAAGTTCCAATCATTGACCCGGATGTTATAGATGGCCGATATTTTCAAAGTACCCAGACTTCCGATCCCGCTGTTAAATTGTGGCAAGCCCGTGTAAAAGCCATCAGGAAAGAATATAGCAAACGAGCGGGTACCAATAAGGATTTAGCCAAATTTGATGCACAATGCGACGCCGATTTGGGGAAGGGCGTGCTACAGGAATTAGAAACGGCACTTTCCGAAAAGCGCGGCATTGCAGTTCGGGCCGCTCAACTTGATTTGAGTTTGGCAATGCTAAAAGAGCTTATCCAATTGCGACAGGTTTTGGAAAAAAATGCCTCCGCAGCAGTGGGCGCTGTCCCACTGCCGGTCCTCGACGAAGAATGGGGCAACGTGGCATCCATCCTGACCCAGGTGTGGAAAGTTCGTCGATTTTCGGAATGGAAGGCCGAAGAGCAGGCTGCAGGAGTCTCGCTCAGTCCCCAATTTTTCCGTATTCCGGAACTCGATTTTTCAAATTTTCCGCCTCCTCAACCCCGTCCATTAGATCGTTGGCGTGCAACGCCGGATATGCTTTCAGACTGGTTGGATACCCTGCAAAGCCGGATAGATCAATTTGAATCCATCAAAAACACGCAGAAACAATCCGTCGGGCGCGTGGAGGAGGCGCTTTTACCCTCCTTGCGCGACGCTCTGCTTGCCGCCTATGTGCTGCGCGGCTCGACCATTGAAGAAAAAGCCAAGTGGCTGGGGGACAGACTGGGCATTGCCATGAATTACGGCGGCTGTTATCAAACTACCCGGATCACGCAAGCTATCGAGACCTTTCAGACGCTGCTATGGGGGCTGCGAACCGAAGTGTTAAGAGACGCTTTCCCATACTTGTGGTTGAATAATTATCAAAGCGGTGGCAACACCTTCGATGAAGAATGGAAATGGATAGGCTCTTATGCGACCTGGCGGGCAGCGATGTTTGTGTACTTGTACCCCGAAAACATTTTGATGCCCCAACTTCGGCGCTACCAATCGCCGGGATTTCAAAAATTAATCACGAATTTTAGAAATAAGAGGAAAATCAGCGCCCGGGACGTTTTGAAGTTTGGGAAGGAATATTACGATTATTTCAATGATATTTGTCAACTGGCTACGGACTCCAATAAACTATTTTGGTGTATTTCCGGTGTAAACACTCGAATTTATGGCGCTGAAAAATCAATCGCTTTACGCGAACACCCAAGGCCTGCAACCTTTTACTGGGCAATAAGTGTAAATAGTGGAAACCTGTACTGGTCAGTACAGGTTGAGCCGCCTAATGGAAGTTACGCACAAAGCTTTTGGGAAGAGTTGTCAGTTTTTAACTTTCCAATCGACTCTTTTGTCGGTGCACGAGTTTTTCAAATTGAAGGGAATGGCAGGTTTTTGTTCCTCTTCGCCATAACAAAGGATATAGAAAAAACCCAAATCGAGTTCGCTAAGCTAAACTTGCAATCAGGTGTATGGGATGATGAAGCTACACCGCTCAATCTCCCCAATCATGTGAAAACTTTTGAAGCTAGGTTGTTTGCCAATGTGGATGAGAAAACTGCTCCTGAAATTGAAATCAAAGTTTCTGAACAGGTTGTATACCGGCGTTCTCTGTCTCCATCTGGCGATGGCTGGACTAGTACGGACTTCAACAACGCCGTCATAAAAGGACACTGGGAAGACCTGGGAGTGCAAATACCTGCCCAACATGATGTGAACCTTTTATGCGACCAGAGCGGACGCAATGCCCGGTTTTGGACTGCTGGAGATTTTGACGGGGATGGCAATGATGAATTGTTGATTGCTATGAATAACCCTGGCGACCCGCCAAGCCAGAATGATTTTTGGTGTATGGATTATCAAAACGGTAAATGGCAAAATCTACCAGATTTGAACGGAAGCGATGACCCAGAACCCGCCTTTTTTGCCAGGGCAGGTGATTTTAACGGAGATGGTAAAGATGAAGCTTTAATATTCTCTATTGGGAACCTATTCTTGACATTCTCTCTTCGACTATTTGCATTGGAGAACGGAAAATGGACAACCCTAGCAAATTTTAACAATAATGACATTCCAGTTGATACAATTCTGGTGGGCAAGTTTTCATCACCAAATGCCCATGATGAACTCTTGATAAAAAGATTTGGCCGCCGCACGTTAGCCAATGATTTCAATTTTTGGAAATTTGAAAACGGCGGCTGGACTCAGCTCGGCACTTTGGATTGTGGAAGCGATTCACAAAGAAGCGGGCTTTTCAACACGGAAGCGCATTTTGCCATCAAAGGTGATTTTGATGGTGACGGCCAAGATGAGGTGGCAATTTGCCTTCGGCCTAGTTTTGTATATACTCCCCCAAATGGAGTATATTCAAATCTAGATAGTATCCGTTCCTATGACGTCGACGCCTCAAAAGGCAATGATTTTTGGGTTCGTAAGTATCGAAATGGTATTTGGGATCATTTAGGTGAAATACAATATCCTGACTTGGATCTTCAATTTGATTGCAGTGTAGAGGGTGTGCCGGCGGCATTTGCCGTGGCGGGCGATTTTGACGGAGATGGTATGGATGAAATTATGGTTTTCTCCGCCATTACTGATGGCTTAGCAAATTATACGATCTGGACCATGGATTTTGCTAAGTCAAACAACAATTCTGCACCTTTTTACGGCGGAAAATGGAATCCGATGAAATCCATAGATCTGTTGAATTTAAAGGGCCGTCCTGCTGCCAGCGCAGTCGCGGGAGATTTCGATGGGGATGGGGTGGACGAAGTGGCGATTTTTATAGAGGGTAATGATACCATCGGAAATGATGGATATATTTTTAAGTTTCTCCAAGATCGCAATGTTTGGGTCGAGTTACCGATTCTTGATTTTTCAATTAGTCAAATTGCAGCATCTACGGTACTAAGTGGAAAATTTAGCGGAAAAAAAATAAGCGGGCAGGTTAGAGATGAAATTGCCGCTATGCCCAGCCAGCAGCAACGAAAACCAATTATTGCAAATCGTTGGTATGCTGTTGATAATGCTCCGTCAGCAGAAACAATTGAATTGGATGGTAGCAGAAGAGAGATTCCAAAATGGGAGGCTATTGCTTCTTTGCCGGCCAACAACAGTGTATGGGTGAGAGGTTTTGTGCGAGAATTTGATCCATACTCTATTCGAAGCTGCGACACCAACAATTTGAAACCGAAAGGTAATCCAGACCTCAGCATACCATATTTTCAACTGCACACTTCATCTCAGGTGAGGGATATATTTGCAATATCATCATCAATTAATGAAACTAACTCAGACAGAAATAAAGCATACCTCGAAGAGGCATTCTATTTTGTGCCCATCCATATTGCCTTGCAATTGCAGAATAGCGGACTTTACATTCAAGCATTAGACTGGTTCAGGCAGGTCTACGATTACAACCAACCAGGCGCATATAGAAAATTGATTGGCTTATCTCCCGACGACCCCAACATCAATGACGACTACCTGCGCAACTTGAATGACTGGCTGTTGGATCCATTAAACCCGCATGCCATCGCTAAAATCCGGCACCAGGCGTATACGCGCTTTACACTTTTGTCAATCATCCATTGTCTGCTTGCATACGCGGATGCGGAATTCATCCAGGACACCGCCGAGTCCGTTCCGAGGGCGCGTGAACTGTACGAAGAAGCCCTGACCCTACTCGATTCACCGGAACTGAAATCGCATCGGAACGAATGCGACCAGATCGAAGGAGAAATTCGCATAGAGATTGAAGATCCTCATATCGAATGGGTAGAGATCGAGGTTGTTTCCCTTGTAAATTCTATGAAGGATATTGTCGCAAAAAAGAACGCAATAAAAGCCATTAATTATGAATTTGCCAAGGGTAACGACCCGGTGAAAGCACTGAACAAGGTGAAAGCATATATGGCAGATAATGCCTCATCGCCTAATGATTACGCCAGTTTATTGGCCAAAAAGACAGAAAGCGCCCTCAACGCATATAATGAAGGGCTATCTAATTGGAGTGGCTTAACTACAATGGGAGATTTCGGTTGGATTACAAAACCTGAGTATTATCCGTCTGACATCTTCGATTTTTGCATTCCACCCAATCCCATGCTTCGTGCCCTGCGACTTCGCGCCAATTTGAATCTCTACAAACTCACGCATTGCCAAAACATCGCTGGAATGCGTCGCCAGGTAGAGTTTTATGCAGCTCCTACCGATAGCTCCAGTGGCTTGCCCACGATCGGCGGAGACGGACGGCTATCCCTTCCGAATACAGCGCGTCTCCAGCCTACGCCTTACCGGTACGTTGTTTTATCTGAGCGGGCAAAACAATTAGCCAACCTGGCAATGCAAATCGAGGCGTCATTTTTATCAGCCCTTGAAAAAAGAGACCAGCAAGCCTTTGAACTGCTCAGAGCGAGACAAGATATCCGCTTAGCCCAATCGAGTGTTCGTACGCAGGATTTAAGAGTTGTCGAAGCCCAAAACGGCGTCAAGTTGGCAGAACTACAGAAAGAACGGAGCCAGATCAGTTTTGATACTTATGAACAATGGCTGTCCGAAGGTTTTTTGTCCGAAGAAGAAACGCTGTTTGCGTTGTATGATTGGTTGGCTGTTTCTAAGTCTGTATTATCCATCGCAAACACTGCATATAAAATTGCCAGCGTACCTAAAGATTTGACAGCTTTAACTGGGTCCACTGCGGTTACAATCGGTTCTATTATTGCAGGAGGTGTTGCCGAGATTGCTGCTACTATTTTAGAAAACCAAATCAGTCGTCAATCCCTTTCCTTGAGCAAGGCTCTTCGCGACAGAGAATATCAGTTCCAAAAATCGCTGGCCGCACAAGATATACGTATTGGCGACCAAACCATCACGATAGCCAATGATCGCGTGCGTATTGTTGAACAGGAACGTACTATAGAACAAATGAAGGCTGATAATGCCAAAGAAGTATTCGATTTTTTAAGCAACAAATTTACGAATGAAGAACTATACGACTGGATGAGCCAGGTGCTGGAGGGCGTCTATAGCTACTTCCTCCAGCAGGCCACCGCGATCGCGCAATTGGCTGCCTCACAACTGGCTTTCGAGCGACAGGAAACACCCACTTCGTTTATTCAAAATGACTATTGGGAAGTGCTTACTGGTGACGAATTGCAAGGTTCCACCGGAGATTCAACTAGGCAAGACCGGCGCGGGCTGACCGGCAGCGCCCGCTTGTTGCAGGATATCTACCTACTCGATCAGTATGCTTTCGACAAAAACATCCGGAAACAGCAAATTACCAAAACTATTTCGTTGGCCACACTGGACCCCATTGCCTTCCAACAGTTCCGGCAGACAGGCGTTCTGCCCTTCGTCACGAGCATGGAAATGTTTGATCGCGATTTTCCAGGGCATTATCTGCGACTTATCAAGCGAGCACGCACCACGGTGGTTGCCCTCGTTCCTCCGGTTCAGGGTATTAAAGCTGTGTTGAGCTCGGGCGGAATCTCGCGGACGGTCATTGGCGGCGATATTTTTCAGACGGTTATTGTGCGTCGCGACCCCGAATCCGTGGCGCTCAGTGCCCCGAACAATGCTACCGGGGTCTTCGAGATGCAGGATCAGCAACAGTCCGAAATGCTTTTGCCATTTGAAGGTTTAGGTGTTGCAGGGTCTTGGGAGTTTAAAATGCCTAAAGCAGCCAATGCGTTTGATTACAGTACGATCGCCGATGTGTTGATTACCTTGGAATATACTGCTTTGAATAGTTTTGATTACCGTGCCCAAACTATTCTGAAACTGAACGCAAAACGCAATATAAGTGCTTATAGGGCTTATAGTTTTAGAGATGAATTCGCAGATGCATGGTACGATTTGCACAATCCGGATTTGTCAGACAGTCCTATGGTGGTAGAGATGGAAACACAATTGGCTGACTTCCCGGCTAACCTCGAACGAGTTAAAATTGAGGACGTTTCACTGTTATTTGCTCGTAAGGACGGGACGGAATTTGAGTTGGCAAACGTCGAATTATTTTTCTTTGAACATGGTTCAAACGCCCGCCTCGGCGGCGATGGTAATACGAATAACGGTATTCTTAACAGCCAGCGCGCCGGAAAATGGAAAATGTTTCAGGGTAAAAATCCAGTTGGAAAATGGCGATTGTCTTTGACTGATTCAGAAGAAATAAAAGGCTACTTCAATAATAATTTTATTGAAGATATTATGCTTGTGATTACTTATACGGCCAGGTATCCAGAATGGGTATAATCCTACTATATTCATGGTTGGAATCGGGAATAAGGATAATTAAAAGCCATCTCGCAAACACCTTAGGAACGGTGAAAGAACAAGTTCCTAAGATAAAAATCGCAGAACTATGTGCTGACGAATATTGCCCCTAAACGGTGCACATTCGTCAGCGCAAACGATCGGCACGAATAAATCAAATAAAAAAAAGCAATTCAAAACTCGGGCTAACAAATAGGTTTAAAAATAAAAAAAACGCCTAAATTTGCGAAAAGCGTGTTATGAAATTCGTCGATGTAAAAAACGACATAGTTTTCCACAAGATATTTGGCAATGAGAAAAAAAAAGTCATATTGATTTCGTTTCTCAATGCCGTTTTGGGCTTGGAAGGTCAAGATCGAGTGAAAGACGTGACCTTGCTCAACCCTTTTCAACTTCCCCGCATCGCAGGAGAGAAGTCCTCCATTATTGATGTCAAGGCTACGGATGAGAAAGGCTCAACTTTCATCGTATAAATGCAAGTTGCCGAACCGGCAGGTTTTGACAAACGAGTACTTTACTACACTTCCAAAGACTACGCAGGACAAATCAACATCGGAGAAGAATACCCAAAACTACGCCCTGTTTTCTTCATTGGCGTTTTGGACTTCAAATACTTTTCGGGCAATAACTACCTTTCTTCACACCTGATAGTTGATGAAGAAACAGGCGAATGCGTTTCTAAGGATATGAAATTTCGGTTCATTGAACTTCCAAAGTTCAATAAGAAAGCACATGAACTAAAAAATATAATAGACAAGTGGACTTTTTTCATCAAAAATGCCGATGAATTGGAAGTTATGCCCGATAATGTGGACGATGAAGGCTTGAAAGAAGCCTACGAAGAAGCGGCATAACACAATTGGACAAGGGAAGAATATGATGCTTATATCTATGCTGGTATAAGAGAACAAGATGAAAGAGGACGGGTCGAAAAAGCAGAAGAACGCAAACGAAACAAAATGATTATTGGCATGAATGAAAAAGGGATACCCCTCAGTATGATTGCGAAAATTGCCAATCTTGACGAAGCGACTATTGCTCAAATCATTGAAAATCAATAAAACACCAAGAACAATGCATGGCCTCACATGGCGGCTAACTGACTAAACCGCAAACCAACCGCGTAGCCGCCACGTAGTCCATGCTGCCGTTCGGTGCAAAAAGACGGTATTAACTTACTCCTTCACCAAATGCGCTATATCGTCCAGATCTTTATTTCTCCCGGATGCTTGTTTGGCTTGGATCAACGTGTTTAAACTCAGGGCACGCACTCCCAGGTTTTTTTTCAACTCAAACCACTGTGATGCAGCAAATGCCGCTTCAAAATCAGGCCCTTTGATATGCGTGATTATGTCGATGCAGACCGGCGGTCTCCCGTAGGTGAATACATCATGAAAATCTGGGTTTATAAATTTGTCTTCGGTCATATCGAATACCGGCATTCCAAAAATCTGAAAAGCCTGGACCAGGCGCTGGTAATTTTCGCTAACCGGCTGCACCTAAATATCCATATCACCCGTTGTGCGGGAATAGCCGTGTAAGGGGGAGACTTGGCGAGGGGGCGATTTTACGACTTTGCGAAAGAGGTGACATCTTCGTGAGGTACGAACGAAGGTGTTATCTCGCTCCGTGGCTTTGGGACTATGCGACTATGCGACTTTACGACTTTACGACTTTGCGAAAGAGGTGACATCTTCGTGAGGTACGAACGAAGGTCATCTCGCTCCTTGGCATTGGGACTATGCAACGCTTCCAAGCAGCCGATTGCCGACCGCCGACTGCCAATAACCAACTCTGTGGC
>JAEUUQ010000289.1 GCA_016787505.1 Saprospiraceae bacterium
TGCATCAACTCGGCAATCGTTACGCTTGTTTCGCCTTCGTTGCCCACGCCGTCGTTGCCCAGGTTGAGGTAATAATTGTTGGGCGTCTGGTCAATGATCAAACTCCGGCGTACGCGTTTGCGATAGTTGTTGATGAAAATATTGCGCATGATGGTCACCGCCCATGCTTTGAAATTAGTACCCTGGTGGTACTTATCCGCATTGGTGATGATCCGAAGCGCCGTATCCTGGTATAAATCCTCCGCGTCGTCGCTATTCCCTGTTAATTTCAGGGAAAAAGCCCGCAGCGAACTGCTGATCCGTTCCAGTTGTTCCTGGATCTGATTTTTCTGCAAGGCATAGATCATCATGGTGGGTGATTTTTATGCTTTAATGTAATTATTATTTACAAAATTATCGGTATTTGCCGATTTGTGCAAAAAAAATTGCCTATCTGGAATGAATATTAACAAAAACCGTACCAGCCGCGACATTTCATGCCGTTATGTCAGGTGCGATTATGACAAACAGGCAATATGACGGATAATTGGGAGTATAGGTGGATGATGATGTGGTAAAAAACTAAAAACCAAATAATTAGGCCAGAGTTAGAATTATCTGGCGTCTAATTACTTGATGATACAAAAATACGACATACTTTCTTAATGAGAGTGTAATTGGGCAAAGAGTTGCATGCGTACAAATGTTAAAATTATTAACAACTCTCAACTTAAATCCGATTATGTTGTATAAAATAAACTAACACCTACTTAATCAGCAGATATGGATGCGTTGAACGGCCAGTTTTCCCATTTTTTGCAACAAAACCTCCGCTCATTGAGGCGCCGGTTTAACCTCAGCCAGGAAGAGCTTGCCCAAAAAGTAGGATTAAATCGCGGCAACATCGCCTCGTATGAAAACGGGACCGCAGAACCCAAAATTTGTAACCTGCTCAAATTGTCGCATATCTTTGGCATTTCAGTAGTGGACCTCACCCAGCGCGACCTCGGAGAAGAAAACAATATCAACGAAGCTATCGAAAATCAGGCTTATTTCAGCCGTCACGAGTGGGAACTGTTTCGCCTCCACCTCGAACACAGCGACGAATTGCAGGGGTTTATCAAAAACATATACGCCTGCTACCAGTTTAAATCAAAAAATATGTCGGAAATCCCCCGCGACATGCAGTTTCTGATGAGTTCTTTCGATCAATTGCACGACGCGGCACTTACTTTGCTCAGCCACTACCAGGAGTTAATTGATTTGCTGAAGTCAAAAGTGGCTAAACCTGCTCACCCGCATACACCGGCAAATACGCAACCTGACAGTTTGTAGTTGTTACCGCTTACCGTATTTTTTTCTCCATTCCGTTAGTTTCACTTGCGCGGTACTTCATATTGCTTTACTTTTAGACTGACAAATAGACACCTAGTCGCCCCTGTTGCTTGCCGAAAGGAAAAAGCAAGAGGAGATGCGGCCTATATTGAAAACAAATTATAATCCCTGCACTATGACGCGACCGACCCCCTGGGCGCTTATCGCCGCTATTCTTTTTTGCCTGCCTACTTCGAAGGCAGAAATCAGTTTCATTAATGCCGAACTTGGAGAAGTGCGCGACAGAGCTGCACTTGAGGGCAAGTTGTATTTTGTCCACTTCACAGCTAGTTGGTGTATGCCCTGCCAATGGATGGAAGAACACACTTTTTCCGACCCCCTTCTTAGCCAGTATGTAAGTAGCCACTACCTGCCCGTCCAATTCGATGTCGATGAATCGCGCGGACGCCGTTACAAACAACAGTTCAGCGTCAGGGCTCTTCCCTCCCTGCTCATTTTTAATGCGCAAGGCGTGTTGATTGACCGTTATGAGGAGTCGCTCGAACCCGAAGCTATGCTTAAAATTTTGCAAACACACGATAAACCGGCTAATAAAACGGTGGCTGATGCGCAAAATGGCGGCCAGGCCCCTGTGTTAAATAGCCCCAGGCCCCGCTTTGCGATTACCAGGCCTGCGCTGATTCCCGAACAGTCAAAGCCCGCAAATTATACGCCAAGCACTTCTACAGGTAGTAATGCTATCCAACCCGAACAACGCCCGCTAGTCACTACTAACCTGAAATCAGATAAAGGTTATGGTATCCAAATCGGCGTGTATACTGATTATAGCAATGCTTTGCTAGAGGTCAGACGCCTGGAACAAAAATTTAATCAACCGGTCAATTTATACGGCGGCGAACAAAACGGCAAACAGGTTTATAAGGTGATCGTAGGCCTATTTTCCTCCAAATCAGAAGCTCAACAATATCTCGATTATCTCCGTCGCAATGATATCCTCGGCTTTGTTAAGGATTTATCTGGGTTGTGATGTTCTCTGTTCTCTGTTCTCTGTTCTCTGTTCTCTGTTTAAGTATAACTAGCAAAGAAAGGGAACGGATAACAGAGAACAGAGAACGGATAACCGACAACGGATAACCGACAACACCTTTTTTTTTCATTGTATTTTGCAATTATTCACTTTTTCTTAACTTGTGCCCGGAAATTCACCCCGCATCAAGCAAACAAATTACTCCTTTCGGCTAACGCCAAATACAAATTCGGTAGCAAAACCGGAGCCCAAAAACAGAAAGTATTAGTATTTAACTCTTTGCAGTGTATCCCTGATTTGAAATATGATTGTTCATTATCGAAAAGTAAATTTTTGATTTCGCTTTTCATAATGGAAAACATATCTTTGTTTGCCTTTGAACTTGATTTTAAAACAAAATTGGATTAGTATGAAAAAACTCTCACTAGTTCTGATGCTAGTTCTTGGCGTCATGGGCTTTGCCCTGGCCCAACGGACCATCTCAGGTACGGTGACGGATGAGAAGGGCGAGCCCCTTATCGGCGCCAGTATCCTGGTTAAAGGAACTACAAGCGGTACCGTGACGGATGTCGACGGTAAGTACTCGCTTCAAGCTCCTGCAGAAGGTACGCTCATTGTGAGCTACACAGGCTTTACTACCAAGGAAGTTGCTTTAGGCCCTTCCAACGCGGTAGACATTGCGCTTGAAGAATCTGCCGAACAGCTCGCCGAAGTCGTCGTTACCGCTATCGGTATCTCACGCGAAAAGAAAGCGTTGGGGTATGCTGTAAGCGACCTGGGCAG
>JAEUUQ010000321.1 GCA_016787505.1 Saprospiraceae bacterium
TTCTTATTATGTGCGAGGGGCAGACCGAGAAAAATTATTTTCAGGCTATTAAAGAGGATGAGGATTATAAACAATTTCTTACGGCAATAGACCCACAAATAATTTCAGCTAAACACCCCGCTCCTGAGCATGTAGTAAAAGAGGCTATTAATCGCGCCCAAAAGGCCAATGATGATGGTAATGCTTACGAACAAGTCTGGGTAGTGTTTGATCACGATAATCATGCGAATCGGCGCAAGGCTTATGAAATGGCTACAAGCGAAGGGTTCAATATAGCTTTTTCAGCCATTGCCTTTGAAATATGGTTTTTATTGCATTTCGCCAAGACAGCAAAAGCTTTTCAGAACGACAAACAGTTGCTGATAGAACTTGTTAAATATTATCCAAATTATCACAAGGCTAAGCAGAACGATTTCGCCAATTTAAAAGACAAGCTTGATCTGGCTTTTGAAAATGTCAATTGGCTGAAAAAGCAATTTCCCGGAAACAATCATTTGACAGATTATAACCCCTGGACTGATATCGATATATTGATCAGGCAATTGTTAGAACAATAATTAGTCCCGGCTTTCCGGCAGCTAAAGACAGCCGGTACGGTGCGCGTCACCTCCAAAGGCGCTCCCTTGCCGTCACCACCCAGGCCAGTTCCCCGCCGTCACCTCCAAAGGCGCTCCCCCGCCGTCACCACCCAGGCCAGTTCCCCGCCGTCACCTCCATAGGCGCTCCCCTGCCGTCACCCCCCAAGCGGCCTGCCACGCAGCATTTTGGTATAGCAACCATTAGCTTCCATCGATAATTCTTTCCTGGCTGTAAAAAAACAGGTAATATGGAATAACAAAACAATTGACCATGTCACTCCATCTCAGCGGAGGTAAAATACCGGGGCATTCCGGTACGGACTTCAAACACAAAAAAGCTTTTACTAAAATAAAAGCCTACCGGACGCTGTTTCCCGAACCCCTGCCTCCAGGTAGATTTGAAGATCTTTCTGCCAAAGAAAGACAATTACTTCGCAAGGGTTTTGAAGAGCGATTGGAAGCCGCCGAACAGATGCGACTGACGCGTCGTATTGGTTTTTTTATAGCCCTGTTAGCCTTGGCCGCGTATACCTATTATTGTATTTTCATGACAACGGGTAACCCTACGGCGTAATTACCATTCACCTGAAAATAGACAAAGCATGTTCACAGAAAGTGCAGCATTTTACGATTTAGTGTATAGCTTCAAAGACTACCAAAAAGAGGCTGAAGAAATTACAGCTATTATTAAAGCAAAAAAACCAGACTGCAAAACGATTCTCGACATCGGTTGTGGAACAGCAGAGCACCACAAATATTTGAAAAATGCGTTTCAAATTGACGGCCTTGACATCAATGGAGATTTTATTCAATCCGCGAAAGCGAAAAATCAAAGCGGCACTTATCACCTGGCTGATATGACAGATTTTAATTTAAACAAAAAATACGACATCATAACCTGCCTTTTTAGTTCTATTGGGTATGTTAAAACATTCGAAAATTTGACTTCCGCACTGAAGTGTTTTAATACCCATCTCCATGACAATGGCCTTGCTATAGTTGAGCCCTGGCTCACGCCGGACAACTGGTACAAAGGAAAACTTCACATGCTAACCTATGACAAGGACGACATTAAAATATGCCGCATGAACCTAAGCGAGTCGGAAGGCAATTTATCAATAATAAATTTTCATTATTTGCTGGGCACACTTGACAAAGGCGTAAGCCACTTCGAAGAACGACACGAACTTGCCCTGTTCTCAAAAGAAGAAATGAAGAACGCTTTCAAAGCGGCTAACTTCGAAGTAACCCACGATGAACACGGGCTTATAGGCCGCGGAATGTATTATGGGATAAAGAAAAACGCCGTATAGTGCCGCCATTTCTGACGTCGGCCACTAGGGTATTCTGAACCTACACAGAGTTTGATGGCACAACTGAGCGCTTGAAAAAGCCTCAATACGCCACCACCTTCCTCACTACCTTCCCGCGATTCGTATCTATCTGTAGCAAAAACACACCTTTGCCGGGCAGTCGCAGCGGATTCGAGGGACTGGGGTGATGGGCCAGCCTACGGCCGTCGGCGCTGAAGACAGTCACAGCGCGCAATTGGGCGCCCTGCACATCAATGGAGCAGATGCCGTTGCTGGTCGGGTTGGGGGTAATGTTTACGCGGATATTGGCAGCATTATCGCGCACGTCTACGGTGCCGTCTACGAAGTAGTCTTCAACCGCTGTGCTGCCCACCATCACCGGCGACTTGTCGGCGCTGTTGAACATAGCGCGGAAGGTCTCGATTTCCGGCGTGCTGGCGTCGAAAAGCTCGGCCATCCAGCGGGGCGGCAGCGACTGGTAGTACACGGCAGCATATGCTGAGATATTGCCCTGATAACCTTCGATGCCGATGCGGTAGTGCACCACGTCGGCGCCGTTGCCTTCCACGCCGTTTTTGCGGTTGAAGTCGGGGTCGTCGAGGGCAAGGCCTTCTATGCGGGTGGTGTCGTAGACCGGGTGCGAGGCGCTGAAACCCTCCGGCGGCAGGCGGTTGTCTTTAATGGTGCTATAGGCTCTTTCGAGTATGGAGGTAAACTGCCCATTGACATCGGCGGGCACGATCTCGTAAATCTGCGCCTGATCGGGGCGGTTGATGAGCTGGTAGTGCGGCTCCACGCCGTTTTCCTGGCCTTCTACCTCGAAATCGGGGCGCAGGCGGCCCGACTGAAACAGCGTGTCGCCGGCTTCGTTGACCACCGTAAATGCTACGAAAGCCCGTCGACTGGGATATCCCGAGGGGAATTTATGGCCTGCTTTGTTGACCAGTTTCAATGCAAAGGTGATGGAGTCGGCGGTTTCTTCTTCGACTTCCATGCTGATCTGCAGGGTTTTTTCCTGCAACATCGACATCGTGGAGGCAATGGTAGCGTCAAAATGCTCGGCGTCGGCGTCGATGCCCAGGGTCTGGCGGTGCTCTTTCATGAGTTTGAGCATCATGGTGTTGGCGCCCACCAGTTCGTGCAGGCCGTAAGGCGTGCGGGGATCGAGGAACAGGTAATTGGCAGAGATGATCACCGGGTCATCGATGCGGGGCATGTGGCAGCCCTGGCAGCTCACGCCCAGCTCGGGATACGACGAGTTGAGCCATTCGTGGTAGGTGGCCTGCTCTACGTACGAAGTACCGAGTGAATTGCCTTCGTAGTCAAACGGATGGGTGACCAGCGTATGGCAAGGCGCGCAGATACCGGCGTCGTTGATATGGTCGCGGTAGAGGGGTTTGAAGCCCACAAATTCCTCCATAGGCGCGCCGAAGGGCCCGGGATAGGGGCCGAACACCACGCGGGTGGTATCGAAATAAATCTCACCGGAGAACGTAGTCCCCAGGTTTTGGTCGCTGATTTTGTGGCACGTCGAGCAGGTCACGCCGTCGATGCCGATGGAGTCCTGCAGCATATCTTCGATGAGGTAGGGATCGAGTCCGCGCAGAAAGGCCGTGTAATGGCCGTTGGGGGCGTGGCAGGTCACGCATTTGCTTTGAATGGCTGTGCTATGTTGGGGGTAGAGTAGTATTTCGTGGCTTACTTTCGCGCGCCAGAAGGGGTCTTTGGCGCTATTGGCCATCATCGTAGCGCGCCAGTCGTCGTAGATATTGACGTCGTTGCCGGCCAGGTCTATCATGGCGTAGCCGTTGGGGTCGAGTCCGTGGCAGCCTTTGCAGGCCGCCGAGGTGGGAAAGATGACGGTGGAGTCGATGGGCAGCAGGTTGGTATTGAAAGCAGCGATTTCTTCTTTTGTGTGAAAACGCTTTGGGCCCGATTCGGGCCAACTGCCGGCGATGTAGATCGTACCTAATATGAGCGCGCCGAAGAAGAGGTGTTTGGACATGGTTGCCTTGTTTTCAAGCTGTAAAAATTGCAAATTCCCGCCAGAAAGGGTGATTCCTGCCGATTATTTTGTGGGTAAAGTCGGGGAGATTGCGGAGTGGTTTTTTTGAAATCAGGTTGTAATTTTAAAATAGTTTTACTACATTTGATTTTAAGATTAAAAATAGTAAAGCTTTTTTTCAATGTTCTATCCAAGAGATATACTACCCGCCCTTGAATCTCACTTAGCAAATAAGCAGGTTACGGTGCTGACCGGCATGCGTCGTACAGGTAAAACGACTTTGCTAAAGCACCTGATGGAGAAATCCGGCATCCGGCAAAGGGCTTTTTTTGATTTGGAGCGGATTGACTATCGGGAGTTATTTTCAGAAAAAAACTACGAAACGATCGTCTACGCGCTCAACCAGCGGGGGCTTGATCTTTCGGAAAAAACGCTGATTGGTATAGATGAAATACAGCTCGCTCCTAACCTGCCCAGCGTTGTCAAATACTTATACGACCATTACGGCATCAAATTTATTTTAACAGGATCGAGTTCTTATTATCTAAAAAACCGCTTCGAAGAGTCATTGGCCGGCAGGAAAAAGATCTTTGAAATTTACCCCCTGAGTTTTGGAGAAATGTTAACCTTTCAGGGGGTAGCTTATTCAACCATGGAAGAAGAATTTAAGCCGTTGCCGTTTATTGCCTCCGAATACGAACGCATCAAACCCTACTACAATGATTTCATCGATTTTGGTGGATTTCCGGAAGTTGTCCTGATGAAAAAAAAAGAAGATAAACGCGATATGATAGCGGATATTTTGAGCTCTTATATCAATTACGACGTGGCCGTCCTTACTGATTTTAGCAAAAGTGAAGAGGTTTACCAACTCATCAAGTTACTTGCCATAAGAGTTGGCGCCAGGATGGATATCTCCAAAATCTGCAGTGTCACAGGTATGTCCCGCAGAACGGTGGAAAACTATTTGAGTCTATTGGAGCAGTCCTATCTTATCCAGACTATTCCCGTCATATCAAGAAGCCCCGACCGCGAGATTGTCAAAGCCCACAAGCTCTATTTTCTGGATAACGGCATCGCATCTATGTCGGCGGAACTGAGCAGCGGGTCAAAATTTGAAAATGCGATATTTAATCAGTTGAGGCGCTTTGGCGATGTCGCTTATTATTCCCTAAAAACAGGCAATGAAATTGATTTTATTTTAAATATAAAAATGGCTATTGAAGTAAAAGAAACCGCTACGGAAGCGCATTTAAAAAACACGATCAACCTGGCCAAAAATATTGGCATTGAACAGAGTTACGTCGTCGGGAGATACCCCCACCAGGTATTTGATGGGTTTATTTGGGGTGGGGTTATTAGGTAGTTAATGCTACAAATCGTTGTAATTCCCGCCAGGGAATCTGTGGCTTGGATCGCGCATTCACAGAGCGATGTCACCTCGTTCGCACAGTCGCACAGTCCCAAAGTCGCCATCCCGGCTCCGCTCACTTGGATGCTCGTTTCGGCTCTGCTCAACGAGCGGCTTGGATCGCTCAGTCACAGAGAGCGATGTTACCTCGTTCGTACAGTCGTACAGTCGTATAGTCGAAAAGTCGAAAAGTCACCTCCCCTCCCCCCACCCCCCGCCTCCCGGCGTCTCAATCACCACGCAATCGCCGGCCTGGAGGCTGCGGCTATCGGCGCCATCCAGGGGGATGATGCGGCCGTCTTTGGCGATTAGGAATTGTTGTCCAGGCTTGCCGTCGTGGCCGCCGGACAGGCCGTAGGGCGCCACGTGGCGGTGTTGGCTGAGTAGTGTCATTTCTACGGCTTCCAGGAATTCGAAAACCCGGATGATGCCGTCGCCGCCGGGCCATTGGCCTGCGCCGCCGGAGCCGCGCCGGATGGCAAAGCGGAGCAGCCGCGCCGGATATCGCCATTCGAGGTCTTCGGGGTCGGTGATGCGGGTATTGGTCATGTGCTGGTGCACGGCGCTGCGCCCTGCAAAACTGGGGCCGGCCCCGGCGCCGCCGCCGATGGTTTCGTAATAACCGAAGCGGCTGTTGCCAAAGAGGAAGTTGTTCATGGTGCCCTGGCTGCAGGCGGCCAATTGCAGGGCTTTGAGTAGGGTGTCTACCAGGCGCTGGCTTACTTCGGTATTGCCGCCCACTACCGCCGGACAACGATTGGGGTCGTCTATAAAATGGGGATGCAGGAAGCTGTCATCGGGCAATACTACCCGCACCTGCCGCATCAATCCTTCGTTGAGCGGGATGTCTTTTTGACACAAGAGCCGCAACACGTAAATGACCGCGCTGTACACGATGGCTATATTGGCATTGAGGTTGCGGGGATGCACCGATGAAGACCCCGAAAAGTCGATTTCCACTTCTTTTTCCCCGATGTGGATGGCCACTTTGATCGCCGAGCCGTCGTCGAGTTTTTCTTCGGCATTGACGGTGCGGCCGCGCCAGGGCGCCAGGGCTTCGTCGAGGGCGGCGGCGGCGTGGGCTTGCAGGGCATTCATGTAGTAGCGCACTTGCTCAAGGCCGTGGTCGGCGGCGAGTTTGCGCAGCGCGTCGGCGCCGGCACGTAGGGAGGCCAGGGCGGCGTTGAGGTCGGCGAGGTTGTCGCTGAGAGCCCGGGTGGGATAGGGCGCTTCGCGCAACTGCCTTTCGATTACTTCCCACTGCACTTCGCCGGCTTTTACCAGGTACATGGGAGGGAAAACGACGCCTTCTTCGGCCAGACAGGTAGCATCGGGAGGCATTGAGCCCGGCCTTTTTCCGCCGATTTCGGCGTGGTGCGCCCGGTTGATGGCATAGCCGATCAAGTCGCCCTCGTCGGTATACACAGCGCAGAGCAAGGTGATATCGGGCAGGTGCGAGCCGCCGTATTTGGGGTGGTTGGTGATTACTACGTCGCCGGGGCCTAAGTCGATGGCTTCGCGCACCAGCCGCGCGCAAATGCCGAGACTACCCAGGTGAACCGGAATATGGGGTGCGTTGACCAGCAGTCGCGCATCGGCATCGAGCAGCGCACAGGAGAAGTCGAGGCGCTCTTTGATGTTGACCGAAAAGGCGGTGCGCTGCAATTGGGCGCCCATTTCTTCGGCAATGGCGGTGAAACGCGAGGTGAACAGCTCCAGCGCGATGGCTTCGCGCTGCGGATTCGACAATGCCGGCGCCGGCGCTACCCGCCGTAGCACCGCATTGCGGCCTGCTTCCAGAGTGAGTTGCCAGCCGGGTTCGATAAAAGCGGTAGCAAAAGGATTGAGCAGTATTGCAGGTCCGTCGATGATAGCGCCGTCGGATAGCGATTCCCAGTGCCAGACGGGGTAAGCCGCCGAAGCGGGCGGTGTAAACGCTTGCCAGGCGGGGGTGTCCAGCTGGCGGAGTTCACTATCCAGGGCGGCAATGACTTTTACACTTTCTACTTCTACCGGCAGGTGGCCGGGGTAATAGCCGAAAAGCCGCCGGTATTGCTGTTCGAATTGGCCCCGCCAGTCTTCGTCGAAATTGGCCTCCAGGGCAAAATGCTGTCCTTTGAAGCGCAGGAAGATGAGGCGGGTGAATGTACAGGTTTCGGATTGCAGGAGCCCTCCCGCTTCGCGGCATAGTGCGTCGAATATAGCGGGAATCTCCGGGAGGCATTCCGAAAGCGGCGATAACACCTGTCTACTTGCAAAGCGCTCCACGCGGGCTTTGCCGATGCCATAGGCGCTGAGCAGGCCGCTGTCGTAAGGCAGCAAAATCGTATTCATTTGCAGCAGATCGGCAATGCGGCAGGCGTGCAAACCGCCGGCGCCGCCAAACGCCAGCAGGGCGTAGTCGGGCGGATTAAATCCTCTGGTGATAGAAATGTGGCGTATGGCGTCGGCCATTTTTTCGTTGGCGATATCTTCGAAGCCTCGCAGCAATTCTTCCGCTGAGTAGTGTTCGCCGCTACGCTGAAAGATCTGATCGGACACGAGTTGCAGGGCGCGGCGGGCGTCGGCTATGTTGATTGGGATGCCCATGGCCGCCGGGTCGAGTTTGCCCAGCAACAGGTTGACGTCGGTGATGGTGAGGGGGCCGCCGGCGCCGTAGCAGGCCGGACCGGGATAAGCGCCGGCACTTTGGGGCCCTACGCACAGCCGTTGCCCGTCGAACGTGCAGATAGAACCTCCGCCGGCAGCTACCGTTTCGATAGCCAGCGAGGGGCTCAGCAGTGAAAATTGCTCGATAGTGGTCGTGAAGCGGTAGTCGTAGCGACCGTCGTAGCGGGCCGTATCGGTGCTGGTGCCGCCCATGTCGAGCGTAAGCACGCGTTCGAAGCCCATCTGCCGGGCTATCTGCGCGGCGCCGACTACCCCGCCGGCGGGGCCGCTGAGCAGGCTGTCTTTGGCGCAAAATGCGGTGGCGCTCACCAGTCCACCGGCGCTGGTCATCACCATCAGCGAAGCATCGTGCAGTTGGCGGCTGATGCCCTGTAAATAATTTTGTAAAATGGGGTCCAGGTAGGCATTGACCATAGCCGTCTGTGCGCGGGCCAGCAGGCCGATGCCGGGCGACAGGCGGTGCGACAGCGAGATATGGGGTATGCCGGCCTCTTCCAGGGCGCGCGACATTGCAAGCTCGTGGGCAGGATAGCGGTAGGCGTGTAAAAAGGCCACTGCTACCGAGCTGCAGGTGAGTTGACCGGTCACGCGTTGTAATTCCTGGGAAGTCAGGGGTATTAATAGTTCACCGTCGGCGCCCAGGCGTTCTTCCACCTCAATCACTTGATCGAAAAGCAGGGCGGGCGCGGGGATATCGAGCTGGAACAAATGCGGGCGTTGCTGGTTGCCGATGGCGGGCAGGTCGCCAAAACCTTTGGTGATGAGCAGGGCCACGCCGGTTCCTTTTTTTTCCAAAAGGGCGTTGGTTCCTTTTGTGGTGCCGATGCGCATATCGAGCGGGGGGAAAGCAACGTCGAGAGGGGTGGCGGTGAGCAGCCGGGCGGCGAGTACGGGGGCTTCTTCGCCGGCGCTGATCTCGAAATCGCTTGAGGGGGGCAGCGTCAAATCGCGGTCGAGTTCCAGGATACCCGTCGCGGGGTCGGCTGACAGTACGGTAGCCGTGATGCCGGCGTCGGCCAGCGCATAAAACGAATAGCCTTTAAAAATAGATGTCGATATTCCCCAGCGTTGCTGCATGAGGTAGCGGCCGGGGGTGAGGCGTTCCAGTAAACGCCCACGGAGGCAACTGCGGCTGAGCACTTTCACGCGTTGAGATAATCCATTGGGTGTCAATGCCACGGCGTCGGTAAACGTGCCGCCGGTGTCTATCCAGATTTGCCAGCGCGTTGACATGAAGTAGTAATTGTACAGCCAAAATAGCATAAATGCGGAAATACCCCGGGGCTTTGTATATTTGTTTTCCCAAAAGAAAAAAATACCAATGGGGCAAGCGCTACCTCCCAAATTGCAGGTTTTGATAGACAACGCCGCCGCCTATGAAGCGGCCGGCGACGCCTATAATGCCGTAAAATTGCTCAAAAGAGCAGCGCAGTTGGCGCCCGACAGGCCGGAAACCTACTTTCGCCTGGGCCATATTTACAAATGCCGCCAGGAGTGGAAACCCGCATTGTATTACAACAAAAAAACTATCTCCCTGGATCCTTCCAACCGCGAAGCCTGGTGGAATGTGGGGCTAAGCGCTACGGCACTCAAGATGTGGCGAACCGCCCATTATGTGTGGAACAAATTTGACGCAGCCCCCGCACCAAACATGCCGGTGAGCGTGCGTTGCGGTTACGGCGGTCAGTTCGAATTATTGTGGGTCGTGCCGCTCGACCCCGCCAGGGGAGTTATCAGAAGCATTCCCCACCCGGCTGCGGACCGCCGGTATGGCGACATCATCTTATTTGACGGACAAATCATCGGGTTCAACATCGTGCAACGCCGCAAAGTGGCCGTGTATGAAGAACGGGGGCTTTTCAAGCGCTCGGCGTACCAGACATTTTCCTGTTATTTGC
This sequence comes from Saprospiraceae bacterium, assembly GCA_016787505.1. Taxonomy (GTDB): domain Bacteria; phylum Bacteroidota; class Bacteroidia; order Chitinophagales; family Saprospiraceae; genus JABWBR01. Next base: position 9,876 of record JAEUUQ010000321.1, read on the forward strand.
ACGCAGCAGAAGAAAAAGACCTGCTCATATTAGAGCGCATTTGCGAAGATGCCGGGCTGGGGTTTGAAGTATGGTCAAATGCCACCCGGGTGATGGCGCTCAGCAATTCCGGGGTATTACCCGAATATTACTCCGGGTTGGGGTTAGGTTTACCCCAGCCGCAGGGAATGATGGTAGCCATTGCCGCAAAAAGCGAAGAAGAAGCTCAAAAAGTGCTGGATACCTGGCAAATCATCAGTCTGAAATCGCATTCAAACTGGCGCCGCCACAATTGACAGCCATGGAAAACGAAAAAAAATCGATAGCGGGGTGGCTGGATCGCTTGCAGCGGGAAAGCTGGAATCTGGAGCTGCTTGTCTCCGGCGGGTCGATATTCTTATTACTCCAGGTTCGCCAGGCTTTACAACACTTTTCTGCCGATCTTACACAGGCATACTACTTTACGCCTCCCTTTTCCACCATCGTCTACAATTTTATCGCCATAGTCTATATGGCTGCTTCGCTCTTGGTTTTCAATTTGGCGCTTCACATCTTATTGCGGGGATTTTGGATAGGCGCCATCGGTTTGCGCTCGGTACAGCAGGGGGTACATTTTCCCAGCTTAAAATACACTGCATTTTTCGCCCGGCAACTAACGCGCTGCGTACCCACGCTCGACAGGCTGATCGTAAGACTTGACGGGCTTTGCAGCGTCGTCTTCGCCTTCAGTTTTCTGATCATTTTCATGTTGTTTTCGCTGTTTTTGGGCGCTGTTTTTGTAGCATCCATGAGCTATTTATTTGCCTGGATAAGCAGCTTGATGGGGTATCAAACGGTGGTTTTGCCTTTGCTTATCCTGTTGTATATCGCGATTGCGGGCAGTGTCATCTACGCATTTGACACGCTCAGCCTGGGTTTGGTCAAAAAAATACCCTGGGTGAGCCGCATCTATTACCCCTGGTATGTATTCATGGGGTACATCACCGCTGCTTTTTTATACCGCAGCATATACTACGCGCTGGTCAGTCGTTTGTCGCCGGTATGGGGGCGCATTTTTTTAACTTCGTACATACTCGTCGTTTTTTTGTTGCCATTTTTTAAATACGAACAAGCGGTATTTTTTCCCGACTACCTTACTTCTGCGCATTTCAAAACTTCGTATTACGACAATTTGCGACCTTCCGACACGCGTATAACGCTGGCCAGTATTCCCAGCCAAATAGTAAAAGAGCGACACCTGCCCTTATTTATTCGCTACGATGTACGCTACAATGCCGCCATCCGGCAGTGGTGTTCGGGTTACGAGCCCAGCAAGCGGGAGGGTATCATCTCGGGTATTCAGCTATTTAACGGCATTCGCTTTGACACGCCAAAAACAGTGGAGAAAGACCCCCAGTTATTGTTAGGCTGTTTGTCCTCTTTTTACAATGTCTATATTGACGGCAAGCGGCAGGAAAAGCTGGAATTTTGGTATTATACCCACCCTGAAAACGGGGAAAAAGGCATCTATACCATGCTCGACCTCAAAGAGTGGCAGGCGGGGCGGCATACCATTTCTATCAAACGCCGCAGTATTAATGAGACGCCGGGCGTGAAGGAAGAGCAATATGCGACGATTCCGTTTTGGAAAGAGTAGCTGGGAATTCGGATTGCGGATTGCGAAATTCGGATTTTCGTCCATAAAAACGGGGAGTAAGTCGGAGGGGTTTGACGGAAGAGAGAATAATTTATACATTTGAAAAACATATAAAACTAAAAACCAAAATCCATGAGTACATTAAATCAGCAGAAGATGGAACGCCTGATCGAGCAGGGGTACGAATTTCGCCTGGGCGATTATATCAGCGAAGGATTTTCCATCATGCAAAAGCAGATGGGGTTGTTCGTCGGC
>JAEUUQ010000373.1 GCA_016787505.1 Saprospiraceae bacterium
TACCAGCGCAACTCCTGGCCAAAGGCCAATGAAAAGTTAAACAGGCAGATGACTATCGTAAGGAAGGTGATAATCTGCGTTGAGTAGTAAGTTTTTGACATCTTTGCAGCTCTTTGATAGGGGTTGTTCACAGGTATGTTAATTTTGTGATAAAGATACATGCAAACAAGCGCTTTAAACGCTTAGCATGCAAAATAATAGAATTCGGCAATTGAAAGCAAAACGCTTAGTTACAATTTTAGTTGTGTTGAGTTGCACATGGTTGCATGCACAAGTCAATCCTGCTGTTAGCGATAGCATAGGCATCAAGCTACCGGCCAGGGATTCGCTCGCCAAAATTGCCGACGACAGCCTCCGTGCCGCTATTCTGCGCACAAGCCTCGAATCGCGCCTGCCTCCCGATACCACGCGCACGATCTCGTTTTCAAAAGATTCGCTCGACGCCCCCGTTGATTATAGCGCCCGCGATTCGATGATCTACGATATCGTAGGCCAGAAAATCCACCTCTTCGGCGATGCGAACGTAAAATACAATACTATTACGCTAAAAGCAGGCCATATTGTATTTGATTGGCAAACAAGTATCGTTACCGCCGAAGGAATTCCCGATAGTCTGGGCCGCCCATCGGGCCTGCCGGAGTTCCAGGACGGCGACCAGAGTTTTACCGCCCGGCAGATGCGATACAACTTCAAGACCCGCAAAGGCGTGGTGAACGATGTGACCACCAAGCAAAACGACGTGGTCGTGCTGGGCAAAAAATCGAAGTTTGTAACCGGTGAACCCAGCGCCGATACCACCAAAACCAACGACTATATCTTTAGCGAAGACGCCATTTTTACGACATGTACCGACCCCCACCCGCATTTCGGTATCCGCAGTAAACGGCAAAAGATTATTCCAAATAAATTGGTGGTAGTAGGCCCCTCCAACCTGCAAATTATGGACGTGCCTACGCCGCTATGGCTGCCCTTCGGCTTTTTCCCCATCAGCAGGGGAAGGCGCAGCGGACTCATGTTTCCCCGCGATTACGAATATTCCGACCAGTGGGGCTTCGGACTTCGCGATATAGGCTGGTTTTTTCCGCTCGGCGAACACGTCAACCTGACTTTAACGGCCAATGTGTACCTCAAAGGCACCTGGGGCGTCAATGCCGCCTCGCAATACCGCAAGCGCTACAAATACAACGGCAACCTGGCGGTGGGGTACGACGTGCGCCGGCAGGAAGACAGCGAGGGCGTCATCACCCGCCCCACATCGTTCAGCCTGCGCTGGTCGCACAACCAGGACCGTTCGGCCCACCCGATCAATACCTTCGGCGGCTCTATCAACTTCCAGATCAACAGCTTTCAAAGCCGGGTGTATAACGACGCCGCCAGCGTACTGCAAAACCAGCTGAACTCCAACTTTAGCTTTAGCCGCAACTGGCTCGACAAACCCTTCAACCTCAACGTGGCTTTCAGCCACTCGCAGAATACCCGCACCAGCGAAATGACGGTGAATTTTCCCACATTCCAGTTTCAAACCCAAACGCTGTACCCCTTCCGCCGCAAAACGCGCAGCGGACAAGAGCGCTGGTACGAAAGCATCACCCTGCGCTATACCAATGAAGCCCGCAGCACCTTCCGCGGGCCCGATACGACTTTCTTCTCACAGGAGACATTCAATAAAGCCCAATACGGCGCCAAACACGACATCACCTCCGGGACTTCTTTTAAGTTGTTTAAATATTTCAACCTCAATCCCGGCGTCAGCTACCGCGAAGTGTGGTATTTCAAGTCGTTCGACCGCGAGTATATCCCGGGTTTGAATATCAAAACCGACACCACCGAACAAGGTATAATCACCCGCGACACCATCAGCTACGGCTCCTGGCGAGATACTACGGTCAGCGGTTTCAAATCGTACCGCACCCTGAATGCCAGTCTGAGCCTCACCACACAAGTCTTCGGCACCGTGCGCTTCAAAAAAGGCTGGCTGCGGGGCTTGCGGCACGTCATCAAACCCAGCGTGGGCTTCAACTTCTCGCCCAACTACCTCAATCCGGGATTGGGCTACTTCCGCGAAGTGCCGGACACCCTCAATCCCATAGAAACCGACAGGTACACCATCTTCCGCGACGGCATCTACGGCGCGCCGCCCGAATCGGGCCGGCAGATGGCCCTCAATTACAGTCTCAACAACATCTTCGAAGCCAAAATATACTCGCGCAAAGACTCCACCGAAAAGAAAGTCAAGCTCTTCGACAACATCATCCTCAACGGCAGCTACAACTTTGCCGCCGACTCGCTCAAGTGGAGCCAGGTGACCATGGGCGGCACCACCCGCTTTTTCAAAGGCATGACCACCCTGGGCATGAGCGCCGTCTTCGACCCCTATGTCATGGAAGCCGACTCGCGGGGATTCATGCGGCGCGTCAACAAAACCGCCTGGCGCACCAATGGCCGATTGGTGGAGTTTGTCAACGCCAATGTGCGCCTGAACACCAGCATCAGCGTAGAAAAAATCAGGGAACTCTTCGAGGGCAAAGAATCGGAAGTCGTAGAAGACGTAGAGGCCGACCGCCGACGCCGCGAAGAAGAAGCCGACAAAGAAGAAACCGACTTCCTGAGCTTATTCGACAATTTCCGAATCAACCACAACATCTCTTTCGACTTGCGCCGCCTGCCCTCCGGACGCGATACCTTTATGATTAGCACCAACAGCATCGACATGCAGGGCAACATCAAGCTCACTGCCAACTGGAATATCAATATCGGCCGCATTGGCTACGATTTCGCCCGCAAAAGCCTCACCTACCCCTCCCTCGGCTTCAGCCGCGACCTCCACTGCTGGGAAATGGGTATGAACTGGGCGCCTACGCGCGGCACCTACAGCTTTTTCATCCAGGTAAAACCCGGCACGCTCGGCTTCCTCAAGCTACCCTACCAGCGAAACAATGCGGACGGGTTGCTGACGTTTTAGGTGACGTCCTGGGACAAACCGGGGAGGTGACGGCCGGGGTCCTCTCCTTGGTGGTGACGGCTGGGGAGTGACCGGGGTGGTGACGGCCGGGGTCCTCTCCTTGGGGGTGACGGCCGGGGAAGTCTCCTTGGGGGTGACCAAGGTAACGTGCACCGTACTGGCTGCTTTAGCTGCCAGAAGCAGTCATTTCCAGAATCAAGGATTGATCAAAAACTAAACCTAATCGCTAAACTGCGAATGCACTAAACCTAAATCCAAAACCATGTTCACCAAACACCTCCTCACCCTGGCCCTCTTGGCCTTCCTCGCCGGCTGCCAGCCGCAGCAGCCCGCCACCGTCGACTTTGAAAAAGAAAAGGCCGCCATCCAGGCCGTCATCGCCAAAGAGACGGAGTCGTATTACCAACAGGATTTTGAAGCCTGGCAGCGCACTTACCTCAATTCGCCCAAATTCAGAAAATTCGGGTATTGGGAAGGTTTTCCGGAAAAAGTGACCTCCAACATCGGCTTCGAGTCGTTGAAAGCAGAGAAAAAAGCACAGTTTGAAAAGAACGAAACGCTCTGGAAAGGCTCTACCGAAGAGCGGCTCAACGAAAATTTCAGCATCTCGCCCGAAATGGCCTGGTATACGTTTGAGCAAATTTCTTACGAAAAAGACACCAAAAAATTCTTGGGCAAATCACTGGAAACCAGGATTTTGGAGAAGGTGGACGGTGTGTGGAAGATCGCGTACCTGGGCTATCACTATTATCCGGATACCACGCAGACGCAGTGATTTTTTCTAACCACGGAGTTACACGGAGTTTACACAGAGTTACACGGAGTCAAATTACCACTCTGTGAAACTCCGTGTGAACTCCGTGTAACTCAGTGGTAAAAAAAAGTCATTTCACAGCTCCAGCAGCCCCTCCGGCAACTCCATCGTAAGCCGGCGCCCGGCGTGGTCAATCGCCTGGATAAAATGCTCATTGAGCGGGATCAACACCTCGCGGTCCTCGTACATTACCGCCGCCAGGGCTTGCTGCGGCATATCGATCACCTCGTCGATAGTGCCGACGAAGCCTTTATCAGTGTCGAAAATCGTATAACCCAGCAGGGCGGCGTAGGGGAGCGCCTCCGCTTCCGCTTCTTCGGTGGGGTGTAAAATATCCGTCCGTCGCATCAATAACTCGCTGCCGTTGAGTTGCTTGGCAGCCTCGGGCGTATTTACGCCTTCGAACTTCACGAGGATATTCCCGGCATCGCGGATAGATGCTACAAAATAAGGCGAAGGTTTGCCCAGGCGGTTGATAAACAACAAACGCGCCTTCAGTACATCGTCAATAAAAGCCTCGCGCACCTGCAGCCGCATCTCTCCGTAAACGCCGTGGACTTTCCGCACAAACCCGATAGGGATAAAATCTTCGTTTTGCATGCCTGTTTTGTTCGTGCGACAAATTTCAACAAATTGCGCGAAAACAATATTAATACTACCCGAATTTCCTGGTTTTGTTTAGCTTTGGAAATAAACACAAGACAATGAAAGCGACCATTTTTTGCGCGCTGATGTTAACTGGTATTTTGGCTACTGCACAAGACGCATCTGCCGGTAGACGTTGGACCGCCGGCCTTGAACTCGACGTACTACCTTATATCACCGGCGGTTATTTCGGCGCCGTCTGGGCCGGGTCTTCGCACCTGCGCGCGCGTGCCCTCGTTGCGCGCGTACACAAACCCGACTGGTCGATTAGCAAAGGATTTACGAATAACCGGGTCACCGCTTATGCGCTGGTGGCCGATTATTTTTTGCACAAAGAGTGGACGGGCTGGTGGATCGGCGGCGGTATCGTGCAGTGGAGGCAATCTATTCAAAGCGAAGAAAATCTCATTTGCACTACACGCTTCAATAGAACGATGCTCAACGGCAGCCTGGGGTATAACTGGAAATTTTACCGCAATTTTTACCTAAGTCCATGGGCAGGGTTGCATTTTCGCATTTCCGGCTACGATGAAAATGATTTATCAGTTTGCGGAGTAGCTGTGTATCGCGTACCAGTAGTTTACCCCGAAGCTTCGCTTAAATTTGGATGGCATTTTTAAATAATGACCAGCATAAGCCTGATCACGAAATATAAACTTTGCAGATGACCTCAAAGTATATTTACGAGAAAGAAGAAAAAATAAAGAACCTAATATCAACCGGCGATATCAGACAAGCGCTGTATGAGTTGCGCTATTTTGCTACCGAAAATGGTTTGGAAGATCGGGAAAATGAAGCAATTCAATTGTCGAGCCGGCATGCGGATAACGAAGCCGAAGCGAGCGCGGGCGTCAAATCAGAGCAGGAGATAAAAATTGAACATAACAAAGTGGTTATGTTTGGGGTTAAATTACTCCGAAATATTTGTTTGGATTTGTTCGATAAAATCAGGGTAGTAGAAGCTTCTGAAAAAGAAAGGGCAGCCAAAGAAATTGAATTATATAAAAAAGGCGCTCAAGTACTTGATAATTTACACCTGGCAAAAATTATTGAAACGGCGGAAAAATCAAAGTTAGAAGAATTGGATCTCTCTAATACCGGTATTAACGCGTTGCCAAGAGAAATTGCCCGCTTGCAGCATTTAAAAAAATTGGATCTCAGCCACAACTTGTTTGAAGAATTGCCGCCGTTTATCAGTAAATTATACGCTTTGGTTTCACTGGATGTATCTTTTAATCAACTTGAAAGATTACCCGATGAATTGGGCGATTTGGTTGACCTGGAAGAGCTGAATATTGAAAATAATCCATTAGTGTATCCAATACCTGATATTTTGGCCAAAGGTACAGATTCTATCCTTCGTTTTTTGGCCAGACAATTTAAATTAAAACAAAAAGGTTTTGACGTTATTTTTGAAAAATTGGAAATAAATGAAGTCGTTCCGGCTATCGTCGTTGATAAGCAGGAATACGGATATTATCTTTCTTACAAAGGAGTAGAGGGACTTCTGCACAGAAATAATATCTCTTCAAGTAAAATAGCCGAACTTGAAAATTTAAAAGTTGGCGATGAAGTAGAAGCCGTTGTAAACAACAAACTCGTAATAAACGGGAGGCGCCGCTTGTCGTTTGCTACCCAAAGTGTAGGCAGCGACAATAATCTGCGGATCAATGCTAAAAATAGAGCGGATGTAAAAATCGAACAGGCTATTGCTGAAAATATGCGTATTCTCGATTTGTCGAAAATGGGATTTGATACTTTAAGTAGCAAAATCGGCGAATGTAAAAGTTTAGAAATACTATATCTTAATAATAATATACTCACTAATTTGCCGGATGAGATTGGTGATTTAAATCAGCTGAAAAAATTGTATTTACAAAATAATAATTTAAGAAAATTACCTGAAAATATTGGAGACTTGGAGTTGTTAGAAATTATTGATGTTGAAAATAATAAATTAGACAAATTGCCTGCGGGTATGGTCAAATTAGATCAGCTTATCGAAATCAATATCAAGGATAATCCTTGTGCCAATTACTTTCCTGATAACGACCCTCAGGCCATAAAAGCAGCTATTGCCGATAGCTTATTGTATAAAGGGGAAAATGAATTGCCTTATTCTGGTTTCGAACCGCATGAATTATTATTGGGACAAATCAAGCTGATTTACAATTACGGCGTTTTTATTAGAGTGATCAAAGACGGAAATTATAAAGAAGGATTATTGCACAAAAGTTCGGCGGCTATATACGGGAAAGATTATTGGCGTACGTTACATAAATTTTTTAAAATCGGCGATTTACTCGAAGTACGTATTTTAGATGTTCAACCGGAGAATAACCGGGTTACATTTGCCTTACACGATAGCTTTCCCGATTTTATCAATAATAAAGTGCTAAATGTGATCAATACCGCTCGAAAATACCGTAGTTCACGAATGAATTTGTCTTACGCCCAGTTATCTACTCTTCCCAAAGAAATCGGCGAAGTAGAGCAACTGGAAGAACTTGACTTGCGTTTTAACCCCATCAAAACACTCCCCGCTGAAATCAAAAATCTCAAAAATCTCAAAACCATTCACGTTGACAACATTTCGCCTGAAATAGCAGGCAAAGGCGCTCCTGGCATAATAGACTATTTCCTCGATAAATAGCACCATGGATTATTTTACCACAGAGTTAAACGGAGTGCACACAGAGTGACACAGAGTCAAAATCTCACTCTGTGTCACTCTGTGTGCACTCCGTTTAGCTCTGTGGTAAAAAAAAATATCGCTTGAGTTTTCCTAATGTTGACGGCAAAAGTCCCACAGTCTAACAAAACAAAAAAACTAGACTTTACAAGGCTATGCGTAACTTTGCCCCCGAATTCCAAAATCCGCAATCCGAATTCCGAATTCCGAAATATGACAAAAGCTACACTCGAACAACTCCTTCGCGAACGCATCCTGGTGCTCGACGGCGCCATGGGCACCATGATACAACGCTATAAACTCGAAGAGGCCGATTACCGGGGGCAGCGCTTTGCCGACTACCACCGCGATATCAAAGGCAATAACGACATCCTTTGCCTCACTCAGCCGCAAATTATCGGCGAAATCCACCGCGCTTACCTCGAAGCCGGCGCCGATATCATCGAGACCAATACGTTTAACGGTAACTTTTTCTCCCAGGCCGATTACGGCATGGAAGACCTGGTATACGAACTTAATTTCGAAGCCGCACAGATTGCACGGCGCGAGGTGGAGGCTTTTATGCAAAAAGACTCCTCCAAACCCCGCTTTGTAGCCGGTGCGCTGGGGCCTACCAATAAAACCGCCTCTCTGTCGCCCGATGTCAATAACCCGGGCTACCGGGCCGTGAGCTTTGACGAGATGAAAGATGCTTATTACGAACAGGCCCGCGGCCTGATTGACGGAGGGGCCGATATCCTCCTGGTCGAAACGATCTTCGATACCCTCAACGCCAAAGCCGCTATCTTTGCCATCGACCAATTGCTCGATGAACGCGGCCTCGATATACCTCTGATGATTTCCGGTACGATCACCGACGCCAGTGGTCGCACGCTGTCCGGACAGACCGTCGAAGCCTTCTGGATTTCGATCAGCCATGCCCGCATGCTCAGCGTGGGGCTCAATTGCGCCCTGGGCGCCAAAGAAATGCGCCCCCACCTGGAGTCGCTCGCCGCTATCGCCGATTGTTTTGTCAGCGCGTATCCCAATGCCGGACTTCCCAACGAGTTCGGCGCTTACGACCAGGGCGCCGAGGAGATGAAAGCCTATATCCGCGATTTTGCCCTCAGCGGCTTTGTGAATATTATCGGCGGCTGCTGCGGCACCACGCCCGATCACATCCGCGCGATGGTAGAAGGCGTAAAAGGCGTGCCGCCGCGAGTTATCCCTGCGCAACCGGCGTATACTATGCTGAGCGGCATGGAGCCCCTCATTATTCGCCCTAATATGAATTTTGTGAATGTGGGTGAGCGCACCAACGTGACCGGATCGAAACAATTTGCCCGGCTTATCAAATCGGGCGACTACCCGGCAGCCCTTGTGGTAGCCCAGCATCAGGTGGAAGGCGGCGCACAGATCATCGACGTCAACATGGACGAAGGTATGCTCGATTCAGAGCAAGCTATGACCGACTTCCTGAACCTCGTGATGTCGGAACCCGATATCGCCAAGCTGCCCATTATGATCGATTCTTCGAAGTTCAGGGTCATCGAAGCCGGACTCAAATGCGTACAGGGCAAAAGCGTGGTCAATTCTATCTCGCTCAAAGAAGGCGAAGCCGAGTTTATCCGCCAGGCGAAACTAGTGCGGCGCTACGGCGCAGCGGTAATCGTGATGGCCTTCGACGAGCAGGGCCAGGCCGATACTGTTGACCGCAAAGTGGACATCTGCGTGAGGGCCTATCGCATCCTTACCGAACAAGTGGGCTTCAAACCACAGGATATCATCTTCGATCCCAATATTTTTGCCGTCGCCACGGGCATTGAAGAGCATAACAATTACGCCATTTATTATATAGAAGCCACGCGCCGCATCAAGCAGCTGTGCCCGGGCGCTAAAATCAGCGGCGGCGTTAGCAATATCTCTTTTTCCTACCGTGGCAACGACCGCATGCGGGAGGCTATGCACTCCGCTTTTTTATACCACGCCATACATGCGGGTATGGACATGGGCATCGTCAACGCCGGCATGATCGACGTGTACGAAGAAATCCCCAAAGACCTGCTCGAAATCGTAGAAGACGTCTTGTTTAATCGCAGTCCCGATGCCACCGAGCGCCTCACCGCCTACGCTGAAAAGGTGAAAGACGACGGAGGCCGCACCCCGCAAAAAGACCTCGCCTGGCGCGAAACCCCCGTGGCCCAACGCCTGGCCCATGCCCTCATTAAAGGCATTACCGATTATATTGATGAAGATGTAGAAGAGGCCAGGCAGCATTATTCCGCGCCGATTGAAGTGATCGAAGGTCCCCTGATGGACGGTATGAACGTGGTGGGCGACCTGTTTGGCGAGGGGAAAATGTTTCTTCCCCAGGTGGTGAAAAGCGCCCGGGTAATGAAAAAAGCCGTGAGCTACCTTACGCCGTTTATTGAGGCCGCCAAAGCCGCCGGCGGCGGCTCGGCTAAAGGCCGCATCCTGATGGCTACCGTAAAAGGCGACGTGCACGATATCGGAAAAAATATAGTAGGCGTGGTGCTGGGCTGTAATAATTACGACATCATCGACCTGGGCGTGATGACGCCTGCCGACCGCATCCTGGATGCAGCCATCGAACACCAGGTGGATGTCATCGGCTTGAGCGGCCTGATCACCCCTTCGCTCGATGAGATGGTACACGTAGCCCGCGAAATGGAGCGACGCGGATTCAAAATCCCCCTCCTCATCGGCGGCGCTACGACTTCCAAGACGCATACGGCCGTCAAGATAGAACCCCAGTACAGCGGCCCCGTGATACACGTACTCGACGCCTCGCGCAGCGTGGCAGTGGTCAGTTCGCTGCTCAGCGCCGATACCACTTCGCGTAGTAATTTTATTTTGGATATAAAAACGGATTATGCGCGGATCAGGGAACACCGCGCCCGCCGCCAAACGGAAAAATCCTTTTTGACACTGGAACAGGCCCGCGACAATCGCCTCCGGTTGGATTGGGCGCAATACGAGCCACCCAAACCGGCTCATCCGGGGGTTACCGCGTTTGAAGATTACCCATTGGAAGAACTTGTAGATTATATCGATTGGACGCCGTTTTTCTCCTCCTGGCAATTGGCCGGCAAATTCCCCGCCATTTTTGACGACGCTATCGTAGGCAAAGAAGCCAGGAAACTCTACGACGACGCCCGCAGTCTGCTGCGCCGCATCGTAGATGAAAAATGGTTGACAGCCAGTGCCGTTATCGGCCTTTTTCCCGCCAACAGCGCCGGCGACGACATCGAAATATACAGCGACGACTCGCGTTCGGCTGTCAGGGCCACCTTACACCATTTGCGACAGCAGGTGCAAAAAACCGCCGGGCAACCCAACTATTGTCTGAGCGACTTTGTGGCGCCCAAAGACAGTGGGCAGGCGGATTATATCGGCGCTTTTGCCGTCACCGCCGGCATCGGTATCGAAAAATGGATCGAGCAGTTTGAACGCGACCACGACGATTACCACGCCATTATGACAAAAGCCCTGGCCGACCGCCTGGCCGAAGCGCTGGCCGAGCGTCTGCACGAGCGCGTACGCTGCGAATTCTGGGCCTATGCCGCCGACGAACACCTCGCCAACGAAGCCCTCATCGACGAGCAATACCGCGGCATTCGCCCGGCGCCGGGTTATCCGGCTTGTCCCGAGCACACCGAAAAACGCACCTTGTGGAAATTGCTCGACGTGGAAGCCCGCACAGGTATGATCCTCACCGAGAGTTTTGCCATGTATCCCGCCGCCTCGGTGAGCGGATGGTATCTGGCTCATCCGAAGGCTGCTTATTTTGGGTTGGGTCAAATCGGCAAAGACCAGGTAGCGGATTACGCGTCGCGCAAAGGTATGAACCTGCCCACCGCCGAACGCTGGCTGGCGCCGGTGTTAAACTACGACCCGGTAACGGAAGGCTGAGAAAAAATTGTTATCTTTCGTATTCCATCCAACACCTACCAATTATGAAGCAATCAGTTTTGTTATTAGCAATCGTATTACAAGCAGCTACGCTTGGATTACAAGCCCAGGTCATGGGCAACTACGCCAACCAGCAGCAGACCTACCAAAACATCAACGTCAACGCACAATACAGGGGCGTACCCAAAGCTGCTACTATACTAGACGGCAACGTACTGGAGATCAGCATCAATTCGCTGTTCAACCAGCGGGCGGAAACATATACCGCCATCTTCACCGTAGCGCAAACCGGGAAAACGGCCGAAGAGACCAACGAAGTATTGAATACCAGGCTGAATGGCTTTTTGGAATCACTAAAAAATTTGGGTATCCAACAGTCCGATCTCTATATTGATATGGTCAATTTTTTGCCCAAATACGAATATGATGTGAGCAAAAAGATATTCTCCAAAAAGACGTATACCGAAATACCCAAAGGGTTTGAGCTTCAAAAAAATATCCACATCAGGTATACCAATCCGGCCTTGCTGGAGCAAATCGTTACTGCCGCTGCAAAGCAGGAAATTTACGATATCGTAAAAGTGGATTATTTTATAAAAGACCAGCAGGCCGTATACACTCAACTGCGCAAACTCACTTTTGAATACCTCAAGACGATAGAAGCGCAATACCGCTCGATTGGTATGCGACTCGACTCGGCCTATCTGATTACAGCCGAAAACGCCTGGGTAGCCTATCCGATCAATCGCTACGAGACTTATCAGGCTTATACGTCTCAGGGCCTGGATGCCTTCGAAAAAAACAA